>JAHDIA010000031.1:0-7097 GCA_020631035.1 Chitinophagales bacterium
ATAAAAATTTTTTTATAAATAAATTTAAAATACTTGATAACATTTAATAATTGTTGGAATGTATAAATGTATCAAGTGATGACGGTGGCCACTAGATTTTACTTGTCTTTTTTAACTCAAAAGTAAATCTATTTGTTATGAAATTAAATTTATTTATTCAATCATTTCTTACGGTATTGATTGTTTTTCTACTATCTCAAACCAGCTTTTATGGTCAAACAAATCCTAATGGAAGCATTGTAACGTATAACTATAACGGAACTCCTACACACGGTATCAAAATCAAAACTAATTTAGATTTTTGTCATGGTTGTCGAATGCCAACAATTATACTAGAGGGCTTTCAATATGGAGAAACCAAGCCCATTGGAATAACATTGAATTGGTATGCTTACAATATTGGTGGGGTGACCAGCTTTATTCACCATGAAGCTTCCTCTTCTGGCGACTGGACACCTGAAATTAAACTGGGAAGTGAAGGAGGCAAAGTGGTTATATTTATCAATGAGAGAGGATATTATACCAGATTTATGGTACGAGCTTATGGCAAGGGCAAAGGGGAAACCGATGCACAATTTACAGGCTGGACAGTTGTGGACCAAGCATTAAATGCCAGCGCAGTTGTAACAGTTCCCTACGAAAATAGTATGGGCAAGCTAACTGCTAAAGAAATAAACGCAACAACTATAAATGTTAAATCTATAAGCGGTTTGGGAGATATTACCCCCTCTAATAGAGGACTTGGAGGCTCACTAGAAAAAAATGTTTTGGTGTATGCCCCGAATAGATATTCAGTTACTCAAACAGGTAGTGCAACATTGGATTTAAACAAAATATTTGATGGGAAAAATGCTCCATCCTACACTGCTACAGCTCCTACTACAAGCAATCCAACAGTTATTACTATAGAGAACTTACCAAACAATCATACCCAATCAGCTTCTTGGGTGGGTTGGACTACTCGTTACTGGCCTGCTGAGAAATTTAAAATTGAAGGATACAATACCTATTCGGGAGCAAATCAATGGGTAACACTCGCCAATGAAAGCAATTACAACGATAGAGAATTTATGGTCAAAATAGATGGAGTAGATGCCCCCAAAGGAACATATCAAAAATTGCGTTTTACTTTTTATGAGGCTTCAGGCTCCAATGGTCGACTAGGTGTTTCCGAATTGTTTTTCATTCATCCAGAAGCAGTAGCTGCTTATGATGGTTTGATGGTTCAATACAACAAAGATGGAAATGTTGGAATTGGAACCAATAATCCTTTAGAAAAATTACATGTCAATGGTTCAGTTAGAGGCAATCAAACTGGTGGAGCACTGCGTGTCAACACAGATTATGCTTATTTAGATTTGGGAGCAAAAAATGGAAGCTATACCCATTTTGTAACCAATACTCCTCGATTTTATTTTAACAAAGAAATCAGAGTAAATGGAACACTCGGTAGTTACAATGCCGATTTGAGACTGGCAACACATGGTTCCACTAAAATGACCATTTTAAAAAGCAATGGAAATGTAGGGATAGGTAAAACCAACCCAATTGCCAAATTAGATGTCAATGGTAAGGCGAGCTGTTCAGTCTCCTTTACGGTAGGGACGCACAACGACAACTATCGTGGTTTGATGGTAGACAATGCAGGTAGTTATGCTTGGAATTTGATGGAACTAAAAAATGTACAAGGTTCAAAGTTTATTGTCAAAGGAAATGGTACTGTAGGCATTGGAACAACAACAATCCCTAACTTATCAACTGTAGACAACGAACCATACCTATTGGCAGTAAATGGAGGTGCTTTATTTAAAGAAGTCTTGGTCGAAAAGACCCTATTTCCCGACTATGTATTTGAAGACGATTACTACTTACCAACATTGTCTGAAATAGAAATACACATTGAAGAAGAAGGGCATTTGCATGATACACCATCGGCACAAGAAATTGTAGAAAGAGGTGGGGTAGAGCTAGGAGCCTTGACCATCAACCAACAGGAGAAAATTGAACAATTGTTCTTGTACATCATTGATTTGAACAAGGAATTGGAAAATGTACAATCAGAACTGAAAAGCTTGAAAGAAGAGAAAAGCCAATTATCAAACCCAAGAAAATAAGAGACTATGAAAATTAAATTAATCCTCATTGTCTCTTGGCTGTTAATGATGTTTTGTATAAATGTACAAGCACAAAAATGGCTAGAGATGATGGAAGACCCCGATGCCAATTATTATGAGGTAAAAGAGGTCTTTGACGAATACTGGAAAGACAAAGAATACGAAGGCGGAATGGGCTACAAACCCTTTAAACGCTGGGAAGCTCATGTCACACCTAGAATGGATGCCAATGGAAACTTTAACCAACAAAAAGCCATAGAAGCATTTGCTGAATATAAAGCGCAACAAAAAAATGCTGATAGTAATTTTAAAAATGGAGACTCTGGAAATTGGCGTTCGGTAGGTCCCAATTACGAAACTACAGACTATGACGCTGCACGAATTGGAGTAGGTAAAGTAGATTGTATTGCTTTTCATCCAACCAACTCCAACATTATTTTTGTTGGAGCAGCTACTGGAGGACTATGGAAGACAACAGATGGAGGAGCTACTTGGGCAACCAATACCGATCAATTCTCTTCATTGATTATAAGATCAGTTGTTATTGATCCCAATAATCCACAAAGAATGTTTTTATCAACTGGTGCAGGCATTGTTCGTTCAAATGATGGAGGCAATACTTGGTTTGATGCTGGAAATCCACAATTAATTGCTGGAAGAATACATAAAATAATCATTCATCCGACCAATGGAAATATTTTATTAGCAGCAACCAATGATGGAGTGTTTCGGACGACAAATGGAGGAAATAACTGGGCATTACAGGGAAGTGCTACCAATATATGGGACATTACTTTTAAACCCAATACTCCCAATACGGTATATGCTGTAGGATACAATGATTTTTTTTATTCTACAAATGGAGGAGTAAATTGGACAACCAACAACAATATTGGTTTGATAAGTGGAGGAAGGCATTTGATTGCAGTAACGCCTGCTGCCCCCAACAATGTTTATGTTTTAGGTGGATATTGGGTTGAAGGTCGGAGAACCAAATTGTATCGTTCAAGTAATAGTGGAGTTAACTTTACATTAAAGTATGACAGCAACAACAGTGGCAGTTCACATCTTTTGGGAGGGCAGATTCCTCGGAATCTAGCCTTCAATGTTTCTCCTACCAATTCAGAGGAAATATATGTAGCGGGGGTGAATTTACACAAGTCTACGAATGGAGGAACTTCTTGGACAGGAATGAGTGGACTGCATGTAGACTTCACTTCTTTACAATTCGCCAATAATACGACTATTTATGCAACCAATGATGGAGGAGTGTATCGTAGAGACATCAATAGTACGGAATTTCATTGGGAGAGCTTGAATAGGGGCTTGGCGATAACACAGTTTTATGCTATGGGAAGTTCACAAAATACTCCTCAAAAAATCATTGCAGGTTCTCAAGACAACGGGTCTAGATACTTTGATGGAGCATCCTGGATAAATATAGCTGGAGCAGATGGAGCGGATGGAGTTGTAACAACTTCAGGAGATGTTTATTGTAATCCTTGGAATGCTTATTTTAAAGGGTCAATTGCTAAAAAATACAATACAAGTAGCTTTTATGTTTTTGACTCAGATGATAGTGGCGAAAATACAGCTACCTTTACCCCTTTGACTGCTCACCCACAAGATGGAAATACCATTTATGTAGGACATCAAAGTGTATGGCGTACCAAGGATGCAGGGAGTACATGGAATAGTATCTCACCAGAATTTGCTAGTTATACTTTGTATAATATTGTAGTCGCTCCTAGTAATACCAATTATATTTATGCTTCTTCTCATGATGATAAATTACATTATACAACCAATGGAGAATCTACTAATCCTACTTGGACTACCAAACTAGTTAAGTTGGGAGGAGTTAAGCAATATATTAGAGGAATGACTGTTGATCCAGATAATCCCCAAAAAATTTGGTTGACAGTTCGAACAGATGGGACTTTGAATTATAAAATATTGTATTCAAACAATGCAGGAACTTCTTGGACAGATATATCAGGTTCACTTAGCAATAATATTTTTTATAGTTCAATTGTAGCAAAAAGTGGTAGCAATGATGAATTGTA
Organism: Chitinophagales bacterium; assembly: GCA_020631035.1. Classification (GTDB taxonomy): domain Bacteria; phylum Bacteroidota; class Bacteroidia; order Chitinophagales; family UBA2359; genus JAHDGP01. The sequence continues at coordinate 4,181 of JAHDIA010000031.1, forward strand.
TGTTTGTGGAGATCGTGGGGTCTATTATCGAAACAATACACAAGGAGATTGGACGATGTTTTGTGATGGCTTGCCCAATGTCTTTATGAAAGAATTGGACATCAATGAAGCAGAAGGAAAACTTCGAGTGGCAACTTTTGGTCGAGGCATTTGGGAATCGGAACTGCAAAATGTTGATTGTAATAGTATCAATTTTGCTTATGCAAAGGATGAAATTCAAATGACACAACTGGATACAGATGTTGAATTACACGCTTCTGGAGGCATTGCTTATTCTTGGAGTCCCACTACAGGACTAAGCAACCCCAATATTGCCAATCCAGTTGTGAGCTATGATAGCAATGTCAATAGTCGAACCTATACCGTAACAGTGACCGATGCCAATGGGTGTACAGATACAGAAACAACAACGGTTTATTTCAATTGCGACGATTCTTTTGCTAGTATAGATTTACCCAGTTGTGTGTATCTGTTTGAAGATGCAAACATACAATTGCCTGCTACTGGTGGAATAAGTTATGTATGGAATAACGCTCAATATTTAAGCAATATCTATGCAAGCAGTCCTACTGTAAGTTATAGTTTGGGAACAGCTAATTCTTCATCTATAAACACACAAACTTATACTGTAAATGCAACAGATGCTTATGCTTGTATAGGAAGTGCAGAAATAGATGTAAAGTCTGTCAATGATAATGGAGCCACTTGGGCAAACTTTACAGAAAATCGGACCTACGATTTATGTCCTAATGGAAATGTAACATTACAGGCACATGAAACCCAAAGTGGAGCAACATATAGTTGGTCACCTACAACTGGACTAAGCAATCCTTCAAGTCCCAATCCAATTGTGACTTACAATGCTGCTATGCCTAGTACCATCAATTATCAACTAACAATTACAACTACTAACGACTGTATTATTGTTGGAGCGGCAACGGTCAATGTACACACTGCTTGTACTTGTCCTAGTACTTCAACTGCTAATACCAATTTCGCAATAGCAGTCCCAGGCAATTTCACTGGAAACATAGACGTCAATCAAAGCATTAGTCTACAATCGGGTGGAGGCGTTTCCTATTCTTGGAGTCCGAGTGATTACCTCAGTGACCCCAATGCTCAAAACCCCACAGTTTATTATGATCCAAGTGTCGCCTCTCGTGTTTACACTGTTACCGTAACCAATGCCTATGGCTGTACCGATACAAAAAGTACAACAGTTTATTACAATGGCGCACCACGTCCGACCATAGATATGTTGTTTGCAACCAATGTACATTCTGTTTGCAATGGTAGTACGCTTACTTTTTTAGCACCAGAAGGCTGGGATAATTATTATTGGGGAGTATTAGGAGAAGCAAGTGACGATCCACCCAATACTGGATTTCGCTCTTGGACGTATACTTTTAGTACAACTGGAAGTCACTGGGTCTATTGTTCGCCAAGTGGACCAAGCGAGTCGGGAGCTCCCAACGCCAATATTTATACAGTTCCTGCTCCACAAGCAGAATTTACATATGAAGTAGATGCCAATACCAATTCTATCATCGTAACACCCAATAGTTTGGTTCATGGTTGTGGACCCAATACCTCAATTGATTGGTTTGTCAATGATGGATCAGAGAGCTTTGAGATTTCTGTAAATTCTGTCTGGGATCAAATTGCTCATCCTCATACAATTGATGTTTCCAATAATCCCCACGGATATGAAATCTGTATGTTTATTCAAAATGATTGTAACTTTGATTACCAATGCTTGACAGCAAGCGATAATTATGGAGGTACTACAGTCGCTATACCACCAACAAGTCCAGGAACTTCCTATGATTGCATACCAGATTATACCTTAACAAATCCTCAATGGGACATTAACAATACAGCTACAACTTACAATGCTAGCAATACCATTGTAGCCAAAAATGTATTGTACTACAATACAGATGTTGCCTATAATGCTGGGGAATATGTACGTCTCGAAAGTGGTTTTCATGCTCGTTCAAGTGTACACAGTTTTCATGCCTACAACGATGGCTGTCAAGTAAGTGCCAAAACTGATGGAATTGCAGAAGATGGTACTGAGACGGAAGATGCCATAGAGGAATTACCAAAAGAAACAATTGAACAATTGATTGTTTCCGAACAAGCCTACCTACGCAATTATCCCAATCCATTCAATGGTGCCACGACCATAGAATACAAATTGAATAGTGAGGCAGAAGTGAGTTTGTTTGTATTCGACATTACAGGTAAACAAATGGGTGAATTGGTCAATTCAGAACGACAAGAGGCAGGCATTTACCAATACAATTTTGAGGCGAGTCATTTGCCTTCGGGAACCTACTACTACACCCTAAAAACCAAAGGGGGGATACAAACCCAGAAAATGCATTTGTTGAAATAAGGTAAATAATTAACCAATGGAATAAGCTACTCGTCATTTACTCATTGCTTAATCATTTCTTTAGAGTCTGTTTAAATTTTGTTCTTTAAAGTGAAAATAGTGTATTTTAGTGGGAGATAATCGGACCGCCGAAGCGGGCGCAAAAAACGGATTGGACTGGCACTCCAGCTTAGCCCAAGCTAAGTGAGTATTTTTGTAACGCCATATCCCGCAAAAAGACGCATTTTCAATTAAATGGTTCAGAATTTCAAACAGACTCTTACCTTCGTAACAGCCCTGTTTTAATTTTAAATGGGGCTGTTTTTTTGATTTGGACGGAACGTTGGGGGCTTTCGTTTGCAAAGTGTGTCCCCGCTATCAGCCGTACATGGTACGTGCTTCTATCGGGCGTAAGATCGCTGTTTTCAACCTTCGTCGCAAAGTTTTTTGATAGTTATATAATCGAAAAAAAAACACCCATAAACGCAGTGAAGGTGAATTGTATTCGCCCAAAAAAAGCATCGGATGTAGCGTAAG
>JAHDIA010000031.1:7197-17215 GCA_020631035.1 Chitinophagales bacterium
AACGCAGTGAAGGTGAATTGTATTCGCCCAAAAAAAGCATCGGATGTAGCGTAAGAACCTGTCTGAAAACCTATTGTTAAGTTGAGACAGAAGTATTTTGAGCTAGTGTAAGGCGCAAAAAACGGAGTTATGCAGCGCATAATGAGTATTTTTGCAACGCAGCATTAGCTTAAAAGACGAAGTCGCAGACCAGCAAGGGGTTTTCAGACAGGTTCTAAGGAAAAACCAAAGGACGAAGGACAGAAAGATGCGAACCTACGCCCGATAGCAATGGAAAGCCTTGTAGAGACGTTGCACGCAACGTCTACAAGCTTGGAATGGATAGCGGGGAGACCCGAAAGTTTGAAAAACCAACATTCCGTCCCAAACATAAAATTTAATTTTTAGTAGAAATGAATTAATAGCCAATTATAAAAATTACAAAAATGAATAAATCAAGAGAAAGAAGATGAATATGGGATTGAGGTATTGGTGTAATGATAATAGACCTCATCCTAATTCAATTCATCAGGTAATAAATCTTTTTTAATAAAGAAAAATCCCCATAAGGTATCTTGGGTGTTTCCAATCAATTTCCAATAATAGCGACCAGGTAAGAAGGCTTTGGTGTTGATGGTCAACTGGTCGGTATGTGCAGGAAAAACCACTTCAGCTACTTCATCTTCTGAGCTATTTTCGATGATGAGTTGCAAATCTGTGGGAGCATTGCTAGACAACACAAACTGGGTTTGTTCACTACAATCACTTCCATTACTAGGTTGTTCTATTTGGAAAGTTTGACTTTTGCTACGAGTGGCCATTTGTACCAATTCTCGTTCGTAATGCTCGACTGTTCCAAACATTTGAAGCAGTTCTTCCAAAGTATAGCTTTGAGGAGTAGAGGCATTGGAAGCGGGTATATTTTGCAATGTGTCCATAAAACGAAGCAATGAAGTATTTTCTAGACCATCGTTCAGGTGTTGCAAGGCCAATACCTTTTGGTAAAACGAGGCATCTGTTTGTAGGCGTTTTTCAAATGCCTGTCGTTGATCTTCAGGTAGTTTACCTCGAAGATATTGTTCAGCTGTTTCAATATAATTTTCCATTCACTTAATTATTTACCAAGCAGCGCTATTTTAGTTTTCTCAAGAAGGGATATGCTTCTAATAATAGTTGATAGCCTGTTTGTTCCTGTAATAGTTTACTTAATTTTTCTTTGCAGCGGCTGAGCTTGAGTCGAGAATATTGTTCTGAGAATTCCATAAGTTGACTGATTTCTTTGTGGGATTTTTGTTCCTTGTACTTCAAATCAATCATTTTTTGGCATTCTTTTCCCAAAAGAGTGAGTGCTTGCTTGACAACTATACTTTTGTGTGCCTCTGCTTCTACATCTATTCCAATAGTATCTGAGATGTTATCAGCTTTAGGCATACTATTTCCATCTATGGAAATAGTGTTATGTGTTTTTCTTCTATTGCGTAATTCTTTCATCCAGTGCCGATAAGCAATGCTATACACAAAGGTGCTAAATTTCACCTCGAGTTTAAAGCCTTTCTGGCAGTAGAGAAAGAAGGTTGTTAAGGTATATTGCAAAACATCTTGTACGTCTTGTTCAACACCAGAATTGGAGCGTACTATTTGGGCAACAATTGGTTCGGTTTCGGCATAACACTGTTGAATGATGGAGGCGTCATTGTCCAAAAATCCTCTGATAATCTGTTCATTCCTCATTTTATACTACAACATTTGACAACAAATATAAAAAAATAGCTGAAAAGATGAGGTGCTTTGACAATTTTGGGAGTGATTCTTGAACAAAGTTAGAGAAGCCACAGGCGTAGCTTGTTTAAGAATTGGTTCTCATCCGCAAACATTGAAAAAGAATGAAAGATGATAACACTTGTCAATCAAAAGGAATATATATAGGAAAGGGGCGATCTGACTGAAAAACAACCAACTCAACTTTTTTTAGATACAGTTTGTATTTTATAGTGTGCCATCCTCGGTGTTGGCACACTTTTTTTATGTATTAAAATATCAAAAACAAACAAGGGATTTACCTGCTCAATTTTGTCTTGATTTTTTTTAGCAAAATGGTTTTGCTGACGACATTGGTCATAAAGGAATCATTTATTGTTTTTATTTCATCCATAGAATCTTGGTTCTTACTTTTTTGTTCTAAAAACATTACTTGTTTTGCCATCTCTTTAAAATTGAATATTTTTAAAGTAGATTTTATTTTGTGAGAACAATGTTGGATGATTTTGTAGTTGTGATTTGCAATGCCTTGTTTGATTTGTGGAACTTCTACCTCAAATTGTTCAAGTAATATGTTAATAAATTCTAGTTGTACTTCACTCTCTTTTGATATTTTTTCCAGTTGCTTAATGACTATTAATTCTTCTAGTAAAACATCTTTGCTTGATTGTGGAATGTTTTGAGTATAATTGCTTTGCTCCATAACTTGAGTTGTTGAGGGAGTATAGGTTTGTTTTGTTTCAGGATTATTTGTAGCCATTTTGATTGAAGCGACTTGGATGGATTGTTTGTTGAAAGCTTGTGTGGTTTTTTGTTGTTCGTCTTGGTCAGTAGCTTGGGTTGGTACAATTACATTATTTTTATTTGGTTCAATTTTAGCGAGAATACTAGCCATCACTTTAAATAGGGTGTCGGGCACATATGGTTTTTCGAGATAAAGTACATTTAAAGCTTGAGCTTGGTCTTTGTCAGCTTGAAGAATACTTGCGGTAAGGATGATGAAATTGGTATTTTGATTGGGAGTGTCTGGTGTATTGCGTACCTCTTTGATGAGATTGATGCCATTGCCATCGGGTAATTTTAAATCGCAAAAAATTAAATCAAATCTATCTTGCATTGCTACTTGTAATCCTTTCATATATGTCTCGCAAATGGAGAGTTTTAAGTGCCAAGACTTGAATAATTCTTTCGCATATAAAATATTGGCAGGATTGTCCTCAATCATCAAAAAGTTGAGCTTTTGCCATTGTTCTGGTACCAATTCAATGGAGGCCTTTTCATTGTGATTTAGTTGAGGGCTAGACTCAAGTACTTTTTGAAAGGGAATGTTTAAAACGATTTTGGTGCCAAGCTTTTCTTCGCTTTTTAAATGGATGCTTCCCTGCATTAAATCTACCAAGTTTTTGACAATATTTAAGCCAAGCCCAGTACCCATATAATCTCGTTTCGCATTGGTATGTGCTTGGGTAAATGGTTGAAATATGGCATCTTGTTTCTCTTTGGGAATTCCTATACCCGAATCTTCTATGACAAATTCTATTTCTTGAATGTCTTCTTCTGATTTTTTTAGCAATGCTTGTATGCTAACAAAACCTTCTTCTGTAAACTTAATGGCATTGTGCAATAAGTTTTGGATGATTTGATGCAATCTGGTTGGATCACCAATCAATTGATTGGGTAAATTGATGGCTGTACTGATTCTCAACTCAATATTTTTACTTTGCGTTTTAATAGAGAACACATTGTATAAATCATTAAAGATGTCTTGAATGCTGAATACCTTTGAACTCAGTTGGAGTTTTTTGGCTTTTAGAGTGCTCAAGGTCAAAAAATCATTGATAATGATGAGTAAGTTTTCAGCAGAGCGTTCAATAAGACCTGTATATTCTTTTTGGGTATCAGTAAGTATTGTTTTTTGCAAAAGTTTACCCATACCTATAATGGCATTTAAAGGAGTACGCAATTCGTGATTGACATTGGCAAGTAGTTGCTCTCTAAATTCTATTTGTTCAGCAATGATTTTGTTTTTCTGCTCTAATTCAGTTAAGTTCTTTTGAAGAATATTGGTAACGATCCCTTTGTCTACCTTCAAACGCTGGGCCTTAAAATTAGCTTTAGCCAAATCTTTTTCAAGCTCATTTAACAAATTGATGAAAGTTGTTTTGTCTTTTTGGGAAAGCTTACTTTGAAGTATTAAGTTTGATAATATGGTGTATTTGTTTTCTATGATTGTTTTTCTTTAATGGTTAGTAAACAACAGGTAGAATTGTGAAAATAGGTTTCTTCATTTTTATTGTTCCCAATTTCTCCAAAAGATAAAAATCCCTGAAAAGGAACATCCCAAAGTTGGTGGATGGCTTCTATCTCGTCTTCTATAACTGGACCAAAAGCATAGTGTCTGGCTTTGCAACTAAACAAAATGAGGGCTTCAGGCGTGTTAACCTCTTTTTTAAAGTTTTGAAAGCCATGAATGGTTTCCTCAATTACCTTGAATCCTGGCGCAACTGAAAATTTGAATACATCACCTGTGTTGACAGGACCCGCCAAAGTAATGGATTTGTCCTCTGTGTTAACATCCAATGGCGAACGAATAACGCTTCTATTCTCTTTTGATATTTGAATGGGATATTGTGTATTGACAATATTGGACGCCTCAGTATTTTCTACCTGATTGAGTGGGTCGGTTCGAAAACCAAAAAAGTCTACAAAGAAGTCAAGAGCAGGTTCATTGTTGATTTCATAAACGATATTGTTGTTTGATTTGGTAATGGTATATTCTATACCAATAGGCTCCCAACCAGAAATCGCTGTAGAGTGTAATTCAATGGCATCATTGTCAAAAATGATGCTTTGGAAATTCTGTTTATTTTGTTTATCTGCTGTTATCAAATAGGGCTGTAGTTTTTGGTCATCTGCTGCTATTCCACCGTATATGGGAGAACCATTGTTAAGTCCAACTTTTAAACCCTCTACAAGTTGCTCAGCATCTATAGTCAGGGTAAACAAACTTACAAATTTGGGATTGTTAAATTGTTCTTTGGCAAATGCTGCGGTGGCAATACCTGTTTGATAAGATTCCTCTGCAGTAACATTTGTTTTGTAAATACGATATTTATTGCGTTCTAACTCAAAAAGTGTGATGGTGATGGCTTTATTGTAGAGTTTGCCGTTGACAATCTCTCCTGCTGAGGAACAACCAATAAAATCAATATTGTGTTTCTGTAAGCTTTGGGCAATCAAATGATTGGGAAGTGAAGAATGACTGAAAACAATCGCCAAATTGGGCTTAAACTTGTCTGAAATACTATTGGCTAATGCCCTGAAAAAGTTTTCAATAGAATCCGTAACAAAATTCTTTATTTGCATAGCACAGGGTTTGTAAAGTAATAATTTGACGATCTTAGTTTCTAGCAGTAGAAAGCTTGGTATTTACATACTCAGATACTTTAATGTAAACGAATTGATAAAGTATAGGTTTCAAAAGCGGTTCAATATCAAATCAAGTAATGTTGAAAAAATAAAATGATGGCTAATTATTTCAGCATTACTAGGATAATGAACAACCATATTGTGAAATACTTGTTAAGTTTGAGGCAGCTTTGACCTGCTTTATATATTTATCCCTATTTTTGCAGCTCAAATTCTCTATGAAAGAACTAGCACATCTCAATAAATACTTCTGGAAATACAAATGGTATCTACTGTTTGGAACCCTCTTTGTTAGCATCAACAACATTGCTGGGGTGTATCCTCCCCGCATTATCCGTTATGCCTTCGATTTGGTCAAAGAAAACATAGTGTATTACCGCCTATTCAACGGCTTCGAACTCCAAGCCGAATTCTACGCCTTTTTTAGCTACGGTTTGGTCGTATTTGGGGTAGTGGTATTGCTCCTAGCCCTCATCAAAGGCTTGTTTATGTTTTTGATGCGCCAAACCATTATTGTGATGTCCCGTCTCATCGAATACGACCTCAAAAACGAAATTTACGAGCATTACCAAAAGTTGAGTACGGCTTTCTACAAACGCAACCAAACAGGTGATCTAATGTCTAGGGTAAGTGAGGATGTATCGAGGGTACGTATGTATGTGGGACCAGCCATTATGTATGCCATTAATCTGGTCGTACTGGCAACAATGGTCATAGCCGCAATGATTAGCGTCAACCCACGTCTGACTTTCTATGTCTTATTGCCACTCCCACTGTTGTCTATTTCCATTTACTTCATCAATACCCTTATCCACAAAAGAAGCGAAGCCATTCAACAACAAATGTCTAAACTGACCAGCATTGCCCAAGAAACCTACTCAGGCATTCGGGTCATCAAGTCCTATGCCAGAGAAGAACCCATGAACAATGCTTTTGCCGAAGAAAGTGATGTATACAAAGAAAAATCACTCAAATTGGTTCGGGTCCAAGCCTTCTTCTTTCCAATGATGATTGCCCTTATTGGTCTTAGTACCATTTTGACTATTTATGTAGGTGGATTAGAAGTAATGCGGGGGCGTCTGAGTGCAGGAAACATTGCCGAATTTGTGATTTATGTTGGTATGCTTACCTGGCCTGTCACCTCCATCGGTTGGGTTGCCTCCCTCATTCAAAGAGCATCCGCTTCTCAAAAGCGTATCAATGAGTTTTTAAAAGAAGATCCCGATATTGTCAACCCAAGTGAAAAAGAAATTCAATTAGAAGGAAACATTCGTTTCGACAATGTCAGTTTTACCTATCCAGATACAGGTGTGGAGGCACTCAAAGAGGTTTCTTTTGACATCAAAAGCGGACAAAAAGTGGCAATAGTCGGCCGTACAGGTTCAGGCAAATCCACCATTGCTGCCCTCTTACTCAGAATGTACGACACCAGTGAAGGCAATATATTGATAGACGAGCAAGAATTGACCAAAATCAATTTAGACAATTACCGCAAACAAATCGGCTATGTTCCTCAAGATGTGTTTATGTTCTCAGATACCGTTTCCAAAAATGTAGCATTCGGACACGATTCTGCGCTAGAAGACGAAGTTGCCCTAGCCACCAAACTAGCAGATGTTGACAAAGACGTAGAAAACTTGCCCCTCAAATACAACACCATTTTGGGTGAAAGAGGTGTCAATCTCTCAGGAGGACAAAAGCAACGCCTATCTCTAGCACGGGCACTCATCAAAAATCCCATTGTGTTACTCCTAGACGATTGTCTATCGGCAGTAGATGCAGAAACAGAGAAAAATATCCTCTTCAACCTAGACCAATATATGCAAACCCGAACCGCCATTGTCATTACCCACCGCATCTCTTCACTAGCCGATTTTGACCAAATCCTAGTACTAGAGGAGGGGAGACTAGCGGAGTCAGGCACCCACAAAAGCCTACTTGAGCAAAAAGGGATTTACCACGACCTCTACGAAAACGCCAAGGAAAAAAGTACCTCATCCTCTGTGTAAGGGGGGAATTGTGATTTATTAGATGCCTGACACTTCCAAAGTGCCTCGCATCTCCATATCAATTTTATGCCCATTTCGTGTAGAAAATTCCTGAATTTTTTACACGGAGATATGCATCCAATTTCTAATTCACAATTTACAGCTCACAATTTATATTTGCGTCGGACGAGCGGGCGGATAAAGCTTGGTGCAAGGAATGAAACATGCGTTGGCTAACCTGACCATAACGCAGCCTAGAAGAACATACGTTGCACCATAATAAACGCATTATATGAAAAAAGTGGCATCCAATTTGTGTTAAAACTTATAAATCGGCATTTATAAGCGAAAAAAATGCCCATAAGATTTTTTTTTCTCAAGATTTCGTATAAATTTGTATGTACCGTAATTCTATTTTATAACTAAATTGAAGAAAGTGGAGAACGGAAACCAATTCAACAACGAGGAGATTTTTTCCAAAAAAGTGAGGGCAGGGAGGCGTAGAACTTATTTTTTTGATGTAAGAACAACTCGTTCTAATGACTATTATGTTACCATTACAGAAAGCAAAAAACGCTTTGATAGTGATGGATATGAACGACACAAGCTTCATTTGTATAAAGAAGACTTCAATAAGTTTTTAAAAGCATTTGAGGAAACTGTAGAGCACGTAAAAACTGAGCTGATGCCAGATTACGATTATGACGAGTTTACTAGAGATGAAGAGGAATATTCATCTGAGTATAATCAAACACAATCACAAGAAACACAAGAAAGTGAGGAAGGTTCGGAATTAGCTGCTGAGGAAGAATACGAGGAGGAAGATGATGGGGAAGATGCTGATAGCGAATCTTGGGATTAATGAAAAATCAATTTTGAAAAATAATAGTAAGAAAGGAAACTGTCAAAACAGTTTCCTTTTTTTTATGGTTCTATGACAATTTTTGGAGAGCGATTCTTGAACAAATAGTAGGGAGCCGAAGGCGACTGGATAGCTTGTTTAAGAATCACTCTCTTTGGCAAAAATTATCAAAGAACCTTTTTTATTACCTATCTTTGCACTCTTTTTGTAAACATTCAAAAATCTATAGCTCTTATGGCTTTGAAATGTGGAATTGTTGGATTGCCAAATGTAGGTAAGTCTACGCTCTTTAATGCGATTTCGTCTGGTAAGGCTTTGGCGGCCAATTACCCTTTTGCAACCAAAGAACCCAATGTGGGGATGATTACAGTACCCGATGAACGTTTGAATACTTTGACGGATTTGGTCAAACCGCAAAATGTGGTGCCTACTACGGTAGAAATTGTGGATATTGCGGGTCTGATCAAGGGCGCAAGCAAAGGCGAAGGTCTGGGCAATCAGTTTTTGGGCAATATTCGTGAGACAGATGCCATCATACATGTGGTTCGCTGTTTTGAGGATGGAAATGTGGTGCATGTGGATGGTTCAGTTGATCCAGTTCGTGACAAACAGGTCATTGATTTGGAATTGCAACTCAAGGATTTGGATAGTGTGGAAAAAGCCTTGCAAAAAGCCCAAAAACAAGCCAAGAGTATGGAAAAAGCGGCAATTAAGGCTGTGGAAGTCTTGACTACACTCAAAAATGGCTTGGAAGATGGCAAATCCATTCGAGAAATACCCATCGAAGACAATGATATTCCTTTTGTCAAAGAGATGAATTTGTTGACGAATAAACCCATTTTGTATGTGTGCAATGTGGACGAAATGTCGGCAAAGGATGGCAATGCAATGGTGGAAAAATTAAAGGATGCGGTCAAAGATGAAGGGGCAGAGGTGATGATTGTCAGTGCGGCAATTGAGGAAGAAATTTCGTCATTGGAGTCGCCCGAAGAGCAAAGAGAGTTTTTGGGGGAGATGGGATTGGACAAGTCGGGCACCGAGCAATTGATTCAGAAAGCTTACTCACTCTTGGATTTGATTACTTATTTTACGGCTGGTGAGAAAGAGGTCAGAGCTTGGACAGTCCGTCGTGGTTCTAAGGCTCCACAGGCGGCTGGTGTCATTCATACCGACTTTGAGAAGGGTTTTATTCGTGCCGAGGTCATCAAATACAATGATTATGTGTCATTGGGTTCAGAGGCTGCGGTCAAAGATGCGGGTAAAATGAATGTTGAGGGCAAGGAATATGTGGTACAGGATGGAGACATTATGCATTTTAGATTTAATGTGTAGTATATATTTATCATTCAATACAATCCCAACAATGTATAAGACATTGTTGGGATTGTGTTTTTATAATATGTATTTAAAAATTTGTAGTTGTAGTAAAGTAGATGAGTTGAAAAAGTATTTTATTATTTAAGCATCCTTTTCCGCTTGCATTTTGGTAAACACTTCGTCTACGGGTTCCCACAATTCAATTTTGTTGTTTTCCATATCGAGTATGTGTACAAATTTACCATACTCAAAACTTTCAATTTCGTCTAAGATGGTCACTCCATTGGCTTTGAGTTCTTCGACCAAGGCTTCGATGTTTTCGACTCTATAATTGATCATAAATTCTTTCTCAGAAGGAGCGAAGTATTTGGTGTCTTTGGAAAATGGACTCCATTGAGTATAGCCTTTTTTGTCAGGATTGTCGTTGTGGCGAAAAGTGAACATTGCCCCATATTGGTCGGTTTGGAATCCAAGGTTTTGGCTGTACCAATTTTTCATTGCATCGGGGTCTTGGCACTTAAAAAAGATGCCGCCTATGCCTGTTACTTTTTTCATTTTAGTTTGTTTATATAGGTTTAGAATCTAAGTTGTAAATTTAATTTAAAATAGAGTTTGCCATTTTTTTCTTTGTAAATCTGACCAAATCGGTGTCTGGTAGTGGAGGGAGTATCTAATTTAATGTTGT
>JAHDIA010000782.1 GCA_020631035.1 Chitinophagales bacterium
ATTGATTCTATGGCTATTGTCATTAAAGACAAATACATCAGTGAAGATATGGGGATTAAAATGGGCGACTATATTCTTCAACAATACCAAAACAATGTTTATCAGAAACTTTCTTATGGAGACCTATGTGAACAATTAAGAAAAGATTTCCTAAAGATTTCTAATGATAAGCATATGAATGCTATATATCGGGAGAAAGCAGAAACCCCCAAAGTTGGTAAATTGGAAGCATTTCAAGACGAATATGGGGCTAGAAGTAATTATGGTTATGTTGAAACTAAAATCACTAAGGAGAATATTGGCTACTTCAAAATAGCACATTTTACACAATGGGCTTTTTTCGACGAGGCAAAGCAAGCGGCTACTAATGCTATACGTAGTTTCAAGCATGTTGACGCTCTCATTATTGATTTAAGAGACAATCCTGGTGGATTTGAAGACATTGTTGCTTACGTGATGAGTCATTTTTTTGATGGTCCCAAAAGAGAACTACAAAGCTATTATACTAGATTCCAAAACCATAAAAGGAGCATATACATAACTGAGCAACTTCCAATTAATAAATTGCCCAAGCTTCCTATTTATATTTTAATCAATGAAAACACAGGTTCTGCAGCTGAATCATTTGCCTATATGATGAAACACCTAGAACGGGCAACGTTGATAGGCGCAACTACTGTTGGAGCTGGAAATGGTTCGCACCATTTTAGAATATCAGACAAAATTTTAATGCAAGTTGCGACCATTGAAACAATCAATGCCATCACCAATACAAGTTGGGAAAAAGTAGGCGTTGTTCCACATATTAAATTGGATAGTGCTCTAGTAGAGAAAAAAGCATTTGAGCTTGCTAGAGAAGCAGCTAAAACACATAGAGCACAAGTAGATCGCAATTTAAAAAAGCAATTAGACAATCTATATTTTCATCTTGAAAAATACGATAGTGAAGATTCTAAGTCTGATTTGTCGCTTGTTGAAGCACTGATTGCCTGCAATACCAGTGGGCTTTTTAACGAAGGAAGCACCAATCAGCTTGGTTATGAATTTTTGAATGAAAAATCGGAAACAGCCGAGGCTATTTTTAGGGCAAATACGCTTTTGTATCCCAAGTCTGCCAATGTGTATGATAGTTATGCTGAATCTTTAGGTGTCAATGGGAAAAATGAACTTTCAATTGTAAATTTTCAAAAAGCTGTTGATTTAGCCACTGAACACCAAGATGTCAATTTGGAATTGTTTGTTGAAAATTTAAAAAAGGCAAAAGATAGGGCTAAGTAATGGTTGCGTGGGTGCGCCCGTTTCGTGGGGGCAAGCGCAATCCCAATGTTTGGGATTACAGGCGACCTTTTTTCAACAATAAGTAGATGATGCCAATGAATACTGCATTGTAAATGCCCCAGGCAATCAGATTGGGTGGGGATAAATTGGCAGCGGCGGTTCCTCCAACAAAATCAGCAAATGGATTGGGCAACATACTGCCGATGACACTCATTGGTAAAAATTGGGCGATGCTTTCGGGCAATCTATAGGCGGCTATGTTTTCAATTACAAGAGTATATAGCAACAACAATCCCAATGCCAAGCCTGCTCTTTTAACCAAAGAGGTGAGGCAATAGGCAAAATTTAGATACAACACAAGGCTTAGAAAAAATGCCAGTACATACTCTACACCTGTAAACATTGCAATACCCTCAACACTTTTGCCCAATACCAAACACAATACAAACAACACCAATGTGGCAAAGGCACTCAACAAAATAATCACCAATTCTTTGCCTATAATGACTTCAGCTTTGCTCATTCCGTCGATGATGTTTTGACGTAGGGTTTTAAAGCTGTATTCATTGCTCACTAGTGATACAATAATTACTGCTAGTAATATCTGAAACCAACTTCCAAGATAGGCTAGATTGTGCCAGACTTGAGGGTATTTAAAAAAGGCAAAACCAGTAAAACCAATCGGATTTACCTCTTGTCCATTTCCTATATTGATTTTGCTGTATTTGAGCATATTGTCTATACCAAAAGCAGCAGGGGCAAACAACAATACATATAAGCCCAAAATAATCCAGAAAGTCCTATTGTTCAGAACTTTCATTAATTCTATTTTAAGTAATCGTAGCATTATTGATTGGTTATTTGTAGGAATTGTTTTTCTAAATTTTTCTTTTTGCTTGCCAAGTGCGTCAAGACAATGCCTTGTTCAAAAAGGTAGCGGTTGACTTCTTGGTTGCTGATTTCTTTGGGAATGCTCAAAATAAATTTATCTGCTTCTTTTTTTATTTTAATTTCTGGATTCAGTGCTAAGACCAGCGTTTTCAAACGCTCCATATTCTCTGCTTTTATTTCCAATAGGTTTTCATCTCCTAAGATTTCGTCTACCCTACCCTGTACCATTAAATCTCCTTTTTTGAGAATGGCTACATGTGTACATACTTTTTCTACTTCGTCGAGTATGTGTGAGGCTAGAATAATTGTTTTGCCTCCATCTGCTACTTTTTGGATGAGCTTTCTGGTTTCGGCTATGCCTTGTGGGTCGAGTCCGTTGGTGGGTTCGTCTAGGAGCAATACTTCGGGATCACCTAGTAAGGCGGAGGCAACTGCCAAACGTTGTTTCATTCCCAAAGAATAGGTTTTGAAGGCGGATTTTTTGCGTTGGTGTAGGTTGACCAATTCCAACACTCTATCTATATCTGAATAGGGCACACCTTTGATGTCAGCGCAAATTTTCAGGTTTTTTTC
>JAHDIA010000783.1 GCA_020631035.1 Chitinophagales bacterium
TTATTATCGACCACTAAAACGTCATCTAAATCAAAAATAGCTTGGTCGGTGCTGCCTAGTTTTACATTGACGGGAGGCGTATTTCCATTCCAAGTCCCATTCGCATCACCCAATAAAACGCCATGATAATTCATAGAATCAATATAAGTGCAGTAGCCGTCCAAATCTTCGACTTGTACTTCCATGCATTCCGGCACATCCGGTACATTTAGTCGGTAATAGCCTGAACCATCATCACTTGGGTAAGTGCTGCTGATGTTAAAATCTGCTCCATCTTCTATCGTTTTGGTATCGACAAAGCGCCAGTCTTTAGAGGCTTGAGTTGGGTTAGGATAGTTCCAAGTTTGTGGGAATTCACAAATGTTTTGAATGATGCGGTTTTGAATGTGGGTAATGTCATTCGCGCCTACTTTATCATCCATATTGACATCCATCGCCACCATTTGGAAGGCATTTGGGACAAAAGAACTGTTCGAAGTCGTCACCAATCCCGTCCAGTAGCAATCCATACCATTGATGAACGGCATAACGTCGGTAGGGCAAACACCGCCAGTACTTCCGCCATCAATATCACGACTCAAAGAAAGGAAAGGACCGTTACTAAGGTCATATTCAAAAGCTCCATCAAGGTCAGGCGTTCCAGAAAGCACTAGGTTACTACAAGTAGCATCTGTACCGCTGATGTCGGTTTTCAAGTAGTCCATCGGGTTGGCGTCATCGTGGCGAAGAGGTCGAGCCTCATCATTCCAAAAGATAATTTTACCATCCAAAATGTTGTCATCCATTAGCGTAAGCGAACCATCAACCCCACAAGCTTCCTCTAAGCCAAGTTCGTAGCCCTCCAAGATTTCGCAGATGGCAAAATCGGCTGTAGTTCCTGCAATGAAGTTGTTATTTAAGGCAAATTCCACACAAGCGACTTCGCCTTGCCCTACAAATTCCGTCCCTTGTGGTGCTTGAGAAGTATAGTAGATGCTGAGGTGAACTTTGCCGGGGCTAGTCGTCGTATTTACATAGTAATCGGCTTCTGTAGAACCATTTAGCACGACATCTCCAAGAATAACATTGCCTGTAGGCGACATTAAGGTTTCATCATAATCCAAGCAATAATCCATTCCAATAATGCCTTCAGGTACGTCAGCAATGGCATTCAAAGGGATGCAAATCGTAGGTTGGTTATTACAAGGATGCAATTCATGGCAATATACTGTATCGGTCGGGATTTCGTAGATGCAAGAGCGGCAGATAGCAGCATTTTCTAAGATAGGCTCGTTCTCTGCAATGCTCAAGGCTTCCGTTTGTAGGGAATAAGCAGGCGTCGCCCAGCTAGTCAAAGCGTAAGGGGTGTAGCTGTGAGCAATTTCGGAGAAAACGGCTGCTTTGAAATGGCATTCCAAGGTGTCCACATCCATCGGAAATTGAGCCATGATAATGTCGGTTTGTCCTAGGGTCGTTGAAGCCGAATACGACTTGGTGGTTCCTCCAAAAACAAGATCCGCTCCTTGGGCTATTAGGAATGAGCTGGTTTCCACATCATTGCCATCAAGCTGGAAGGTATTCAATAAATCGCCCGTAGCTGCTTCGAATTTCAAAAGAATAATGTCATTTCCTGAATTAACAGAGACAAAAAGTTCACCAGTAGGGGAGATATGGGCAGCGGAAGCGCCTGTGGTCATGCCGTTGATGTTGTATCGACGAGCATAATCAATCAAGTAATCTTCTGTCAGTCTTGTAATAATCAAATCGCCCGGTGTAGTGTAGTTGGTTCCAGAATTGGAAAACCTAAAGAAACCACCACCTGGGATTTCCAAAATAAGCCCAGAGCCTTCAGAACGTCCATTGGCATAACCGCGATGCCCTAGTACATTACCATTGGCAGGATCCATCGTGACCAGATAAGGATTGTGAAAACTCCCTGCTGCTGAGGCTGATCGACTAGCACCCGACAACAACAACTCGCCAGTAGATGTCTGGATAATATGGGAAGCCCAATCATTTTCAATGCCTCCAGGCTCACCCGCTACGGAAACCCAATCCAAAGTACCATCGGTTAAAATATGGATAGCCATAAAGTCGGTACCCGAGTTAGGTGCAGAGCGTTTGGAGCCTGCAAGAACCACACTTTCATCAGCTAAGATGGTCATTTTACTTACACTGTTGTAAAAACTGGTGTTGTCATAGCTTCTCGCCCAATCCACCGTCAAATCAGGGTTGAGCAATAGGCAAATGACGCCTCGGTTGTTGGTGCTGGTTTCCATATTTCCAACAGCATATAACTGCCCCGAAGGTAATTCCTTGACTTCATTAAAGTAGATGGAAGCAACATCGTCTTCATAGACGCGCTGATCTATAACGTTGTAATCATTGTCTGTTCGATAAATAAAGCCTTTTCTTTTTGTATCTGGCAGGTAGCCAAATACCAAGTAGCCTCCTCCCGCACTAGGTATGGCTCCTCTAACGGTTTCATCGCCCGTGGTTCCAAATACATAGGTGTCTTGCCCCATACTTGCAAAGGACGAGAGGAGGCAAAAGAAGAGGATGAGGATAGAAAATTGATTTCTCATAGTTCATATGATTTTTCGTGTTTAAAAATTAAATACAATGGGAAATCAAGGTTCTGCTTGGATTGTTACCCCCTTTTCCTTTTTATTTTTTGGGAAGGGCATCATTTTTAGAAGGGGGGATGGGGGATGAGTTTTGCGTAAAAGACTCACCCCCAGCCCCTCTCTCCAAAATCAAG
>JAHDIA010000032.1 GCA_020631035.1 Chitinophagales bacterium
TTCTGTTCTTGTGTTGTTCACCCATCCTTGGCGTTGTTCTGTAGATCTATTTTTATGCTATTTATGTCCTTTGTATACACAGCCATGGTGTAGCATTCTTGCTGAATGGACAAACGAATCAGTACAGCCTTTTCCATTAATTCAAAGTTAACATAAGGGAGGTCTGTCTTCTCCTGTACAATAGCATCAAAATATGGAATACCTGAAAGATAAATGATTTTGGGCGATCCAATTCCCTTCATTTTTACGCGCTTCCAGAAACCAAAAGAACCATATTTTTTCAATTCCTCTGGCTCAATAAAACCTGTATTGTTCTCATGTTGTACAATTTCCATACCGCTTTTAATATAATAGAACAGGTTTTTTAGGCTGAGGTTAATCCACTAGTCAATCTTTTTTGCCAAAACAAAATGATGATTGTTGCAAATAATATATCCAATCTTGTGCCAAAAATTGTTAAGTGCGGCGTTTTAAGTAATAAAAAGGTACCTCTTTTTCCTATTATCCAGCTTGATAATCAGTTGTAAACTTATACTCTAAACAGGTGCAAAGGTGTCACCTTATAAAAGCGTGGCGTAGGGGGATGGATAAGTGTGCTGTACGGGCAAAGCATGCAGAGTAAACCTGTAGGGGCTTGTCTGAAACGGGGAGAGTCGCCCATAAAAATCAATACATAGTTTACATCAATAATGTTTTATCAGACTGGCAATATGGTTATTTTTTGAATCTTACTTATCTTCAAATACTAAATCAAATAGCACTAATGAAAAATTCTAAATATATTCTGGCATTGGACCAAGGAACGACGAGTTCACGAGCCATTTTATTTGACCAAAACGGTCAAATTGTAGGAGTAAGCCAAAAAGAGTTTACCCAAATTTTTCCACAAGCAGGCTGGGTCGAACACAATGCCCTCGAAATATGGGATACACAGCTCAAAGTAGCCCAAGATGTCCTAAAAAACAATCAAGTTGCTGCCAATGAGATAGCTGCTATTGGCATTACCAACCAAAGAGAAACCACTGTTATTTGGGACAAAACCACAGGAGAACCTATCCACAACGCCATTGTTTGGCAAGACCGTCGCACAGCACCAATTTGCGACGAACTCAAAAAAGCAGGACTTGAAGACTATGTCCGAAAAAATACAGGTTTGGTCATAGATGCTTATTTTTCAGGAACCAAAGTCAAATGGCTATTGGACAATGTACCCAATGCGAGAGAAAGAGCCACACAGGGAAATCTTTGTTTTGGAACCATTGATACTTGGCTGATTTGGAAATTGACCAATGGGCAAGTACACGCCACCGATTATAGCAATGCCAGCCGTACACTTTTGTACAATATTGCCAACTTAGCCTGGGACGAAAAAATGTTAGAAACGCTTGATATTCCCCAAAACATTTTGCCTGAAGTCAAAGCATCAAGTGATGATTATGGGCAAACCACGCCCAATCTTTTTGGTGAGAGCATTCCCATTTGTGGAGTAGCAGGGGATCAACAAGCCGCTCTCTTTGGACAAGCTTGTTTTGAGGCAGGAATGGCAAAAAACACTTACGGAACAGGTTGTTTTATGTTGATGAACACAGGAGAAGAACGGATAGAATCCAAAAATGGTTTGCTAACGACCATTGCTTGGGGATTGGATGGAAAAGTTGAATATGCATTGGAAGGAAGTGTGTTCATTGCAGGAGCCGCCATCCAATGGTTGCGAGATGGACTCAAAATCATAGACGAAGCACCCGATTCTGAATATTTTGCCCAAAAAGTTGAAGATACTCAGGGAGTCTATGTTGTACCAGCCTTTGCAGGTCTGGGCGCACCTTATTGGGATATGTATGCCAAAGGTGCCATATTTGGATTGACCAGAGGAACAACCAAAGCGCATCTCATTAGAGCGACCCTACAATCACTTGCTTATCAATCCAAGGACGTATTGGGAGCAATGATAGAAGATTCGGGTATACAACTCAACAAATTAAGGGTAGACGGTGGAGCTTGCGCCAACAATTACCTGATGCAATTCCAATCAGACATTATGGATGTTGGAGTAGAACGACCCAAAATCATCGAAACCACCGCCTTGGGAGCCGCTTATCTAGCAGGACTCAAAAGGGGTTTCTATACCAAGTCACAAATTGTAGACAATTGGCAGACCGATCAGGCATTCACGCCCAAAATGGAGGCAAGTGAACAACAAAAACGCTACAAAAAATGGCTCAAAGCAGTTGAACGTTGTAAGGATTGGGACTTGGAAGAGATTTGATGGCATTTAGTTGATTGTGAAATTGGGTTGATTAAGTGATTGGATGATTATGTGATATGAATTTTCCGACTAATTACTCAATCAATTTAATTACTATGGTGGGGCAACATGCGTCTTTCATGGCTGCGTTATGGTCAGGTTAACCAACGCATGTTTTAGGCTGCGTCTTTAATTGTATCTACCCGCTCATCCTGCGCTTCATTAAGGATTCTTTTCAGAAGAAGTCGGCAGGGGAATTTTAGAGGTTTTGTCTAGCTTTTTCCTTCTGAGAATGCTTTCTTTAGGGGGAGTGTCAGAGGAATTGTTTGCCTCTTTTTCTTTGGCTTCTTTGAGAGCTTTTACTTTTTCGGACAAGTCTTCTTTATCCTCTTCTTTGTTATTGGAGTCGTTTTTATCACTTGATTCATTGACCAGGGTATCTATTCGGGCTTTTACCTTATCAAAAAAAGTCTCCATTTCTTGAGGGTGATGAGAAAAATAATTCATAATACCATCAATGGTTTCCTCATCAACTTGATGCTTTTTGTATAAGTAAGCATAGAGGGCCTTATAGCTATATTTTTTTTTGACTTCCACTACCTTTGTAGTGTCAATGACTTTGGTTCTGCCTCGTTTTAGTTTTATGGTGTCCTTGACAGCAATGGTATCTTTTTTGATTAGTGGCATATTGGCAGTAGCCTCTACCAATTGAATGTCTGTGAATAAATCAAGCATTTTCTCTTCGCTCATTTGGGGTTGGGGGACCTCCATACCAAAAGGCTTATTGTCTTTTACAGGGCTACAGGCAAAAAACAAAAACAAAAACGTTATTAGAATACTTGTTTTATTCATATACTTATTGTTTCTAACAAAACGGTTTTTTTACAAATTGGGACTCAATTTTATAAAACCATTAATCTTTTTAAGAATTCTTTGATGATTCATTTAGAAAACTTTGCAAAATTACAAAAAGCTTGTACAGCACACAACGCAGAACTCATTGCGGTATCAAAAACCAAACCTATAGAAGCCATTGAAGCTTTGTACAAAGAGGGACAAAGGGCTTTTGGCGAAAACTATGTACAAGAACTTGCAGACAAACATACACATTTGGCTCAAGATATAGAGTGGCATTTTATTGGACACCTACAAAGCAAAAAAGTCAAATACATTGCCCCATTTGTACACTGTGTTCATGCTGTAGACAGCTACAAACTGCTTACTGAAATTGACAAACGAGCTGCCCAAAACGAACGCAGCATTGATTGTTTGTTGCAGATCCATATTGCACAAGAGAGTAGTAAGTTCGGTTTGGACGAACAAGAGTTACAAGACTTACTTGTTCATCCTGAACTAGCACAACTGCAAAATGTACGCATTTGTGGATTGATGGGAATGGCGACCTTTACCAATGATATGGAACAGGTAAAAAAGGAATTTCAGTTTTTGAAAAATTTGTTTGAGAAAACCCAAGCAGAATACTTTAATGGGCAAGCACATTTCAAAGAATTGTCAATGGGCATGTCGGGAGACTATGAGTTGGCATTAGAAATGGGAAGTACAATGATTAGAGTGGGGAGTCTGTTATTTGGCAGTAGAAATTATGGATAAAACCTATAGAAACCATAACTTTTAGAGGATTAAACGTCAAAAATATACTTTGTAATTGCCAAGTATGTTGCTATTTAGTTAAAAGCTGTTTTATTTGGGCATCACTACAAAACTAATTACTACTTTTGACACTTGAATGATAGCGTTCTTTGATATTTCTAATGGCAAAGAACCAAATTTAATTTGAAATCTATCTATGAAATTTAAACACTTCTTGTTGATCATATTGTGCTGTATGGCATCTTTGAATGTCAGTGGGCAAGATACTGCTGTGAGCTTTGAAGATTATAACCTCCAAAAAGCGACAGAAAGTATGAATGTACAAGATTATGACAAAGCCATTGGGTTTTACAAAAAGCTAGCCGATAAATATCCCAATAAACCCGATTACAAATACAATGTTGCGCTTTGTTATTATCGACAAAAGAATTTTAAAAAAGCGATTAAAGAGGGCCACAAATTAGTAGAAAAAAATCCACTTATTGCCAAATATTATCGTCTTCTGGGAAATGCCTATGATTTGAGTGGGGACTATGAAAAAGGCATAGGTATTTTGGAAACAGGCATTCGGAACATTCCTACAAGTGGAGAACTCTACTTTGACAAAGGAGTGATCGAAATGGAAAGAGGCAATACGCTTGAGGCTCTAGAAAATTGGGAGGGCGGTATTAAGGCATCCCCTTACTTCCCTGACAACTATTATTGGACGGCAAAAACATATGCTGATTCAGATGAAAAAATCTGGACAATTATGTATGCCGAAATGTTTCTCAATCTAGAACGTGGAACAGATCGCTTTACAGAAATAAGTAAATTATTGACGGATACTTATCTTGCATTTTTCAAAGAAATTCCCAACATTGATATGGGAACACAGCATACCGATCCAGAAGACCTAGAAGAAAAAATAGAACGAGCTTACGATTGGATGATAGAGCGATTGAGAGCAGGGGAGACACTAGAGCTTTCACAGCTTCCAGATTTTGTAGCCAATGTAAAGCCCAAAAAAGTAGATCAAGAAATGGTCATTGCTTCTAATAAGCCCATACAGTTGATGACACAAAATGCCAGTTTGCAACTGAATCGAACACAGGGCAATAAGTTTGAAGATGCTTATTTGTATGTATTGACAATGCTCAAAGAAAACGGTATTCTAAATTTTCCTGTAGCAGGTCGTACAGCTGATGGTACATACAATTTTATCAAAGCAATGAGTTTTGTCCGTACCAATTTTGTTGAGTTGTGGATGCAAATGTTTCATCAAGAAATGCCCATTACCTTGTTTATGTGGCAATTCGAACTCCAAGACCGAAAATTGTTTGATGCATACAATCATTGGTTGATGAGTAGTGGAGATCCCAACTACTTCCTAAAGTGGCAACAATCACATTCGACAGAGTACCAAATCTTTTTGGATGCTTTGATTGCCAAACCCCTAAAAGTTGATGCTGAAAACTTTTTTGTTAGAACAGACTATAAGAAATAAAAAATCAAGGACTTATCTATATTAACAAATATTTTTACGTTTTTTTAATACAAAAAAATCTTTGATTACTTGATTTATACATCAAAATGGTTTAGACTTGCATCAAAATTCGATATTAAAAATGAATATTTATACAAATAATATGAATTGCTGTTGTTGTTGCCACTCTTCAAGGAGAAGGTAATGAGCAATTTTTTGTATGAATGAAAAAGAAAAAAATGTAAAGCCTTCTCAATTTTGAGAGGGCTTTTTTTATGTCAATAATTAGATACTTATGTATACATCATCTCATTTTATAATGACTTCTTGCTGCTGTTGTTGTTGTTGCAACTTCAAAGGAGGAAGGACGTATACTTGAGCATAAAAGATAGTACAAACAAACAGTTAATGCCCTTCTTCATCATTTGTAGAGGGGTTTTTTTATGCCCAAAATGAACTAAGAAAAAACAATCAATCATGAAAATAGATATTAATACTGTAAGTACCGAAGCTAAAAAAGACATCATAGAGCTTCAACAAAAAATAAGCGATTTTAAGTCAGGTAAAATCATAGAAGATAAGTTCAAGCATTACCGTCTTACCCGTGGTGTATACGGACAAAGACAGCTAGGAGTACAAATGTTTCGTACCAAAATTCCATTTGGTAAGTTGACTGCTGACCAACTCATTCGCCTTGCCGATGTTTCAGAAAAGTTTACCAATGGCAATTTGCACATCACTACTCGTCAGAATATACAAATGCATCATGTCAAGTTAGAAGATTCTCCTGCCATCTGGACTTTGTTGGAGGAAAAAAATGTCACCGCTCGTGAAGCTTGTGGCAATACCGTCCGCAACCTCACAGGTTCTGCTACCGCAGGCATCGACCCAGACGAACCATTTGATGTATCTCCTTATGTATATGCTGCTTTTCAATACTTTTTACGCAATCCCATTTGTCAAGATATGGGACGCAAAATCAAACCTGCTTTTTCTTCTAGTGAAAAAGATTCAGCTTTTACTTACTTCCACGATTTTGGTTTTATCCCTAGAGTCAGAGAAGTAGACGGAAAAGAGGAAAGAGGTTTTAAGTTGGTTGTAGGGGGAGGCTTGGGCGCACAGTCTATCGTTGCCCAAACAGCCTATGAGTTCTTGCCCGAAAACCAAATCATTCCGTTTATGGAAGCGGCTATTAGGGTATTTGATCGTCACGGAGAAAGAGCCAAAAGACAAAAGGCGCGTATGAAGTTCTTGGTCAAGCAGCTTGGATTGGATGGTTTCCTAGAATTGGTCGAACAAGAACGCAAAGCCATCAAAAACAAAGTAGTCGAGATTGACAGAGACGCTGTTCCCACTCCAGAACCAGCTTCGGTCAAATCCATTCCCACCTTTGAAATCAAAGATCAAAAAAGATACGAAGACTGGAAGCGAGTCAATACATTTGAGCAAAAGCAAAAAGGATTTTATGCAGTACAACTTAGGGTTTTGTTGGGAGACATCCACGCAGAAACTGCTCGTAAATTGGCTGCCTTGGTCAAAGATTGGGCTGCGGATGATATAAGACTGACCGTCAACCAAGGTATATTGCTCAAGTTTGTTCGCCCCGAAGTATTGCCTTATTTGTATAGTAAATTAGAGGAACTTGATTTGGCAGAACCTGGTTTTGGAACCATTGGCGACATCACCGCTTGTCCAGGTACAGATACATGTAATTTGGGCGTAACCAATAGTACAGGACTTGCCAAAGTATTGGAAAACCTGATTAGAGAGGAGTATCCAGACTTAGTAGATGAGCGCAACATCCAAATCAAAATAAGTGGTTGTATGAATGCTTGTGGACAGCATATGGCAGCACAAATCGGCTTTCATGGTAGTTCCATTCGCAATGGTGCATTGATTGCTCCAGCAATGCAAGTTGTATTGGGTGGAGGCGTCGACCCATCGGGAAAGGGATTTGTTGCAGAAAAAGTCATCAAAGTCCCTACAAAGAGAATTACAGATGTATTGCGTTATTTGCTCAATGATTATGAAGACAAAAGAACAGAAGGCGAATACTTCAATGACTATTACTACCGCTTGGGTAAAAAATACTTTTACACTTTACTCAAACCTCTAGGCGACAAAAACAATTTGACAGATGAAGACTACAAAGATTGGGGACAAGACGGAGTATATGAACAAGCCATTGGAGTAGGAGAGTGTGCAGGTGTAAGTTATGATGTGGTAGCAACCATCTTAGAAGAAAGCATTGAAAAATTAGACCTTGCTGAAGCCGCCTTAAATACCGAAGCCTATGCCGATAGTATTTATCATAGTTACAGTGCCTTTGTTATTGGAGCCAAAGCATTGTTGTTGAGTGAGGACATTAAGTGTAACACTCAGAAAGGCATCATCAATGATTTTGATGAGCATTTTGTAGCACAAGATAAAATTCAATTGCCAACCAGCTTTAATGAATTGGTTTTGCAAATCAATAAAGAAGAACCTTCTGAAGCATTTGCCAAAACCTATCTCAAAAGTGCCAATGATTTCTTTAGTAAGGTGCAAACCATTCGTGCCTTACAATTGGCACAACAGAAAACAGTTATTGTCAACTATTACAAAGCTTAACCGAAAAACAATTTAAAGATGAATACCAAAGCGCAATTTACATTGGTAGGAGCAGGACCAGGTGATCCTGACTTGATAACCTTAAAAGGAGTAAAAGCACTGGCAAAGGCAGATATTGTATTGTATGACGCCCTAGCCAACAAAGCACTTCTCGAATATGCTCCACGCAATGCCGAAAAAATATTTGTAGGCAAAAGAGCGGGCAATCACCGTTTGAGCCAAGACGAAATAAATTTATTAATTGTTCAGAAAGTATTGCAAGGCAATCACGTAGTTCGATTAAAGGGAGGCGACCCTTTTGTATTTGGGAGAGGACATGAAGAAATTGAATATGCCAAAGCCTTCAACATTGAAACTGCGATTGTTCCTGGGATTTCAAGTTGTATTTCTGTTCCTGAATTACAGGAGATTCCCTTGACTCGTAGAGGGGTGAGCGAGAGTTTTTGGGTAATTACAGCAACGACCAAACATGGCGCCTTTTCCAAGGATATTGCCATTGCTGCACAATCAACTGCAACCGTTGTTGTGTTGATGGGAATGCGCAAATTGCCCAAAATTGTAGAAGCATTTCAGCAAGAAGGAAAAGGTGAAACCCCAGTGATGGTCGTTCAAAATGGATCATTGCCCAACGAGCGTATGGCATTGGGAACAGTAGACAATATTGTAGAGGTGGTCGCCCAAGAAGGATTGTCGTCACCCGCCATTATTGTGATTGGAGAAGTAGTGAATTTGCATCCCGAATTGAATTATGAATATGTTAATTCACAAGTTCAAAAATCAAAATTCCCGTAGAGACCTTGCACGCAAGGTCTGAACAGAAAACGCACGAAAGTAGGGGCGAATAAACATTCGCCCAAACAGAAAACAGACGAAAACATTTGTAGAGGCGAATAAACGTTCGCCCCAATGAGGCGTGAAGCGGATAGAAAACAGAACCGACGCAGCACCAAAAGAGCCGATGCTTACGCCCGATAGAAATGGATATGGTGGCATATTTAGCAACAAGTAGAGACATATGGTCATTAAAACAGTAAAGATGTTATTGATGATTATACAATGCCACCATAGAAATGGATAGCGGGGACAGACCGTCGACCGAAGTCAAGCCGTTCCGTACAAATAAAAATAAGAAGAAAAGAAAAAAACTATGTCAACAGAACAAAACCCATTGTATCCCATATTTCTCAAACTACATCAATTACAAATGTTGATAGTGGGGGCAGGAGAGGTCGGTATTGAAAAAATGACCTTTATATTGAAGAGCAGCCCAGATGCCAATATTACCATTGTTGCACCAGAAGTGAGAGAAGAAATATGGGCGTTGATTGAAGGCAAAGACAATGTGAAAGTGATACAGAAAAAGTTTGACCGAGACGATTTGATTGGCAAAGATTTGGTGATTGCAGCGACCAATTTCCCAGAGCTCAACAAAGAAGTCAGGCTACAAGCCAAGCGCAAAGGATTGTTGGTCAATGTAGCAGACACACCCGCTTTGTGTGATTTTTACTTAGGCTCGATTGTGACGAGGGGGAATTTAAAAGTGGCGATTTCCACTAATGGAAAATCTCCAACCTTTGCCAAACGTTTTAGACAAGTGTTGGAAGAAATATTGCCGCACGATACAGCCGATTTGCTCAACAATCTCAAGACCATCAGAGACAATTTGAAAGGAGACTTTGAGTACAAGGTGAAAAAATTAAATGAATTAACCGCCGATTTGATAAAATAGATTGAATGGAAGCCAAGCGTTTACATTTATTAAACGAGTTGTTTGCGCCCTTGTCGCCGGCAAAAAGAATTACGACCTTGTATCAATATTTTGATCCGAGCGAGGTGATGTTTACCTCTTCTTTTGGAGCAACTTCGGTGGTTTTATTGCATATGATGCGTCAGAACCGTCCTAGTCAAAAAGTGCATTTTTTGGACACAACTTATCACTTTGCAGAGACTTTGGCGTATAAGAAAATGGTGAGCGAACAGTTTGGTTTGCAGGTGGAGGATATTTATCCTGACCCAACACAAAACCAATTGACCAAAGACGAGGAAACCTATAAGGATGATCCTAACTTATGCTGTATGGTCAATAAGATTGTCCCAATGGATGCAGTAAAGGTCAATTACAAGGTTTGGATCAGTGGATTGATAGGCTATCAAACGCATTTTCGTTCAGGAATGGGTATCTTTGACGAAAATCAGGGAATGATTAAGTTCAATCCCTTGATTGACTTGACACACGACCAAGTAAAGGCTTATGTGAAAAAGTTCGATTTGCCTCAGCACCCACTCAAGGCACGAGGCTATCATTCGATTGGGTGTAAGCATTGTACCATCAAGGGCGAAGGACGAAATGGTCGTTGGCAAGGCAATGACAAAACCGAATGTGGCTTGCATGTAGATACAAAACCCATTGCAAAATCAGCAACAGACAATATTGATTTGTCAAGTAAGGTTAATCAATCATAAAACAAAAAACTTTTTACCAAATATGACTGTTTGTAGAGCAAACAAAAATAAGACATTATTAAAATGATAGAAACAGATATTTTAATTATTGGAGCGGGACCCTGTGGTTTGTTTACTGTCTTTGAAGCAGGGCTGCTCAAATTGCGTTGTCACCTGATTGATGCATTGCCCGCAGCAGGTGGACAGTTGACCGAGATTTATCCCAAGAAACCCATTTACGATATTCCTGGGTTCCCTTCTATTTTGGCGGGTGAATTGGTGGACAACCTAATGGAACAAATTGAGCCTTTCAAACCTGGTTTTACATTGGGCGAAAGAGCTGAAATTATCGACAAAGAACCCGATGGGCGTTTTAAGGTTGTGACCAATAGAGGAACAGTTCACTTGGCACACACCATTGCCATTGCAGGCGGTCTGGGTTGCTTTGAACCCCGTAAACCACCCATTGGCAACATTGCTCAGTTTGAAGACAATGGGGTTGCCTATATGATTAAGGACCCAGAAGTGTATAGAGACCAAAGAGTGGTCTTGGCAGGTGGAGGCGACTCGGCATTGGATTGGACCATTTTCTTAGCTGATGTGGCAAGTGAGGTATCACTCATTCACCGCCGTACGAGCTTTAGAGGCGCATTGGATTCTGCCGAGAAAGTACACGCACTTGCAGAGAGTGGCAAAATCAATTTGATTACGAATGCACAAGTGATAGGACTCAACGGAAATGGCAAATTGAATGAGGTTGTCATCAAACACAAAGAGGGAGATGATACGGTAAAATCAACCGACCATTTTATTCCTTTGTTTGGTTTGTCGCCTAAGTTGGGGCCCATTGCCGATTGGGGATTGACCATTAACAAAAACGCCATTGAGGTAGACACTTTAGATTATTCAACCAATGTTCCTGGTATTTATGCAATTGGCGACATCAACACTTA
The DNA here is from genome assembly GCA_020631035.1 of Chitinophagales bacterium. Taxonomy (GTDB): domain Bacteria; phylum Bacteroidota; class Bacteroidia; order Chitinophagales; family UBA2359; genus JAHDGP01. Next base: position 11,327 of record JAHDIA010000032.1, read on the forward strand.
TCCTGGTAAGTTGAAGTTGATTTTGTGTGGATTCCACGAAGCGACCTTGATGGTACAATCTGCTTTTAAACACATTTACCCCGACAAAAAGTTGAGCTTTAAGTATACGACCGTTAATGGTGTACAGGGGTTTGAGGGGTAAATTGGTCGATGGTTTTCGGTCCATAGTCCATTGTCAGGTTTGCCATTTTGAAAACATTCGTTTTTCATTTGTGCATTCGTGGCTAACTTAAAAAATTAACATAGAGATTTATAAACAAATGGCAAGTGGTTTTTGACTGCTTGCCGTTTTTTGTTTTTTGCAGCGTCATTGGTTCATGGCTACGCTCACTCTGGTTAGCCAACGCATATTTCATACTTCGTACAAGGGTTCAACCACCCGCTCATCCTATGCTTCTTTTGAAAAAAATAATGTATTTTAGCGGAAGTAATTTGAGTGACTTTAAGTGTTAAGCGATAGCGTCACTTAAAGTAGAAAGGAAACCAAGTTTTAAACTTGCTTGAATATATCTATAAAATACAAACAGCCTAGGAACAAATGAAAAAGAATTACCCCATTCAATTAATTATTTATTTTATCTTTTTTGTGCTTACTTGTGTATACACTCAAACAAGTTTTGCCCAATACAGTACCGACCGCTATCATCCCAAAGAGGTTATTGCCGAAGAAGGTATTGACAGTTGTAGAGTTTTTGTTGTAGAAGGAGACGATTGGACTTTGAAGCACGAAATCATTTATGATGAGCAGGGCAATGAAATAGAGTATGCCAGCAATTTACGAGGCCACTATAGCTTATACGACTACAATGAAAATGGACAGTTGATTGCAGAATACTTCGTTCCTTTTGGTGAAAACTATTATTCCAAAGACTCTCTTTTTTACAACGAACAAGGACAGTTGATTCAACGCAATACCTATGGGGGAGATGGCAAGCGTTCTAGTACCAATACCTACAAATACAAAGATGATTTATTGATTTTGTCTACCTACCAAGTAACAAACAATGCACAATTGATTTCAGAATATGAATACGAAAAAAACAAAATGACCATTCGCAAAGTATTTGATGACAAACCCCATGGTGCAGAAATTCATATTTTTGATAAGAAGAAAAACTTGATTGAGTTCCAAGGACTCGATGCAGAAGGAAATGTATTGGTGAAACACAAAAATAAATATGACAAAAAAAATCGACAAACAGAATTGGCAGCCTATGACCGAGATGGTCAACTCAGTCAAGTCTACAAAACGACCTATCAAAAAAATGGACTGATTAAATTTAAAGAGACCTATACGAGTATAGTAGATGGTAAACTCGAAAATGCCGAATATGAAAAAACCATTTACGAGTACATTGTCACCAAACCCTAACGCACAATTCATAATTTACAACTCACAATTCCCAAAAAACTACCCCATAAAATGAAAAAACTTTTTTTACATCCCATCAAAGAAACCTTTTACGAAATCCAATTAGACGAAGACACTTTTGAACTTCAAACCAAGTATGGAGAATTTGATCATTACTACGAATCTCCTACACATTACAGTATCAAAGAGACGAGTAAGAAATTTAAAAAACTCGATGTCGCCCAAAGAAACTTTGATAAAAAATGTGAAGTCTATTTGGAAAAAGAATATGTAGAGTCTAATCCAGATTTTCCTTTGTATACCCAGCAACGCATCCAAAACTGTATCAAAACCAAAGATGAGTTCTTGGAAGTATCGGTCTACCACGAAAACAATTTTGTAGACTTCCCAAAGCTCAAAAACCTCAAACGTTTGTTCCTCAGAGGCAAAGAAAATAAGATTGCCATTCCGTCTATTTTTGCTGAATTAGAGAGCTTAGAGTTTTTGAGCTTGAGTGGTACAATTAAAAGTTTACCCGATAATTTGGGCCAACTAAAAAAATTAAAAGAATTGCGGATTTATGTGGATGCTCCTTTTAATATTCCCGAATACATAGGCGAATTAGCGAACTTAGAAACACTCCGCATTAATTTAAATCAAAAGATAGAATTGCCCAGTAGTTTGTCTAAGCTCAAAAAACTCAAAGTGTTGGATGCAGAATTCAACAATATGCAAAACATACCCGAAGTCTTGTGTGAGTGTGTCAGTCTAGAAAAAATAGAATTTTCGAGATCGAAAAAGTTTCATCATTTTCCAGAGAACATTGGCAATTTAAAGAACTTAAAAGTACTGGAACTGGAAAGATGTGATTTAACGGACTTCCCAAAAAACATTGAGAAGATTAAAAGTTTGGAGCAACTTAATCTTGCCGAGAACATTCGACTCAAAGAATTGCCTGATGAAATTGGCAATTTGAGCAATTTGAAAATCTTGGATGTATCGGGTAAAATATTTCAGAAGGGACGATTGAAAATATTGCCCAAAAGTTTTTTCAATTTGACACAGTTGGAAGATCTAAATTTATCTTGGAATGACTTTAAAATCATACAAGAAGGATTTAAAAAACTACAAAATCTCAAAGTACTCAATTTTGAAGACAATCCAATTGCCAATATGCCCAAAAGCCTTGCTTACATTGGCAAGGAGGCAATTTATATGCATTTTGGATGGATGCCCATCAACAAAAATTATTCTGTCAAGCACAATTTGACAGAGGAAGAAGTAAATGCTATTGTCACTCCTCGTTTACCCAAACTCAACAAATACCTCAAACTTGCCAAACGTGCCCACGAATCATACAATGCACAATCTGTTTACGACTATCTTAGCTTTGAAAAAGATGAAATTCCCAAGATGCGTTACAGCTATCGTTTTTACGAAAACCGCATACATGGGCAAATTTGGAAATTTTTCAACCCACTCAATCAATGGAATGAAATCGACCACCGTTTGATGGTGATGCTTGCCTATGACTGGGGAGAAACCAACAAAAGAGAAGCAAAATACCGCAAAGCAACAAGATGGGGAGAGGCATTTTATGTTTGGTATGCCGCCCAAATTGTCCAAGGCATAGAACCCGATTATGAAGACGTTTTGACAATACTCAAAAAGTATGGGAAAGACGAAAATGCTTTCGACTCTTGTATGATGCATTTGTCAGAATATGTTTTACGACCAGATGAAAAAGGGACGCATCAAGTTACCAAAATAGGACAGATCATATTGGATGAGTTTAACAAAAATCCACTTGAAATCATTGGCAAGCTCAAAGCCAATAGTTCAAATCACTTGGAAGAAGTAGCCAATCGTTTGGCAATATTTTTCTTTGCCAAAGCTCCCAAAACTTTTTGCAAATATGTCGAGGAATGGTTCTTTCCAGAAAATCTGCTAGAAGAATGCAAAACCACTCGAACCAACTTTTTTGACATTCAGATAGAATTGTTTGTTTTACTCAAAGATAAATTGAGCAAAAAACAGTACGAAGCATTGTTACTCAAGGCAATTACATTGCCCCCTCCTGTTCGATTTTTGGACCATGAACGAGCTGCCCTTGCAGTCCAATTGCACTTGCTTGATGCAACTAAACATAGAGATTTAATCATAAAAAACCTAAAGCAAAGTTTGGGTGCCCTAAAGCAAAGTTGGACCGACAATGCCATTCCATTGCCCAATATAGATCGTAGCAGCACTGTCGATTACTGCAAATGGTTGGTGGACAATTACAAAGATGAAATCAAAAATGATTTGATTGAGCAAGCTTGTGAAGAAAAGTATTTAGAGTACCATATTCCTTATCTAAGTTTATTGCTAGAAGCCTACAACAAAGAGGCACATTCTTGTATAGATATACTACTAGAAAAAAAAGAAAAACTCGAACAAGTTTTTCCTCAATTGGTCAATCACGATTATAGTGAACTACATGATAAGGTTTGGAAGTTGCTTGAAAGCAAGGAACTCAGTATTAGAAAATTGGCAAGTAAAGAATTGGTTCGAGTATTAGATGACAAAGAAATATTGGCAAAGATTCCCGACCTGATCAATCACAAGCGAATGCCTCAAAGAGACAGTGCCCTCAAATTGTTGATGACACTTAAAGACAATAAAGAGGCGCAAAATCACTTGAGAGAGATTTGGAAAAATGAGGAAAAAACAGAAATCAGAGAACAAGTTATTTTACATCTCCAAAAAGAAGATGGCAAATTTTTAGAGAAAAATTTACTGGCAGGCTTTGAATCCGTCAATGCCAAAGGGAAACTCAAAAAGCGAACTAAGAAGTGGCTAGAAGGTATAAGTCTACCAGATCTTTATTGGGAAAATGGGAAGAAGGTTGATGCAGAAATTCCCCACTATTTGTTTTACCTCCAAAAAGACAAGCCCAAACCTTGGCAAGAGCCAAGTAATGAGGTAGGATTGATTTTAGATGAAATAGACCAAAACAAAAGCGGTGATTTTGCCAAACAGTTACTTGAGTTGTGTATGGGAAGTGAAGGACTCAAAGCGAGTTGCAAGCCCGTTGCTGCTATTTTTTCTTGCTTGGGCGACGAAGGACTCATCAAAACAATGCAGGACTATTGTACACAAAAAAACAGTGTAGTCGTTCCACCGCTCATTGGCAACATTGGTGGCGAAAAAGCTGCTCGTGCGCTCGACGCCATTATGTTACACTACAGAACCAAGTATCCCAATATCAAAAATGCAGCCTCTGAAGCCTTTGACAAAATTGCGGATGAACTAGGAGTAAGCCGTTTTGAATTGATGGATAAAATGGTTCCCGATTTTGGCTTTGTCAATTTGTTCAAGGAAGTCGATGTAGCAGGGGAGAAATGGCGAGCCTTTATCAATCAAGATTTTAAAATCAGTTATTTGGATGAGAACGATAAAATCAAAAAGAGTTTGCCAAAAGGAACAGATGCTGGTCTTAAAACAGAAATGAAAAATCTGACAAAGGAAATTCGAGAAATCACCAAGAACCAAAAAGTTAGTTTGGAATTTAATCTCATCAGTCAAAGGCGGTGGGATGTGGCAGCTTGGAAAAAACATTTTATGGGCAAGCCATTGACCTTTGCTTTTGCACAGACTTTGGTTTGGGGAATGTATGAGGACGACAAGCTTATACAAACATTCGGAGTCAATCAAGACCAGACTTTGGAGGACGTGGACTATGAAGAAGTAAGTTTGACTGACAATGCCCAAATTGGAATGATTCACCCGCTTGAGTTGTCGGACGAATTGTTGGAGCAGTGGCAAACGTATTTTGCCGACAACAAATTGACGCAAGGTTTTGAACAGCTAGAACGCAAGGTTTTTTATCCCGACCACAAAACCAAGCACTTGACCGTCATAGACTACAAAGGCAAAGAGGTAAGCGACTACCGATTCCGTTCATTGATGGGCAACAAACGGGGATGGAAACGAGGTTCTGTAGTAGACAGTGGAATGGTTGCCAATTATAAAAAGAGTTATGATAGCTTTGACATAGATGTGTTTATCACCCTAGGAGAAATGTACATTTATCTAGGAGATTATAGCGAAGAGATCAATGTCAAAGATTTGTTTTTTGTCAAAAAAGGAAGTGTCGAAACAGGCAGTTATGTCTACGATACCTACCGCAATGAAGACGACTCCCGTTTGATTCGAGTCAAGGATTTGCCGCCCATTGTTTATTCCGAAACTATGTATGATTTTGATTTGTTGTTTGCCAATGAAAATACGTAGAGAGCCTTATTCAGAAGCACATTTGTTAAACGAAGAATTTCGATTTGCTATGGATAAAAAGATTTTAATTAAGTAAAAATAAAGTAGATATTCAGAGAAGCGCAGGATGAGCGGATGGATGCACGCTTGTACGAAGCCAAAAACAGGCGTTGGCTAACCAGTACTCCCGCAGCCATAAGTCAATGACGATGCACCAAAAAAAAATAGT
>JAHDIA010000033.1:0-12451 GCA_020631035.1 Chitinophagales bacterium
GCTCAAAAATAAGCTCATCCCAAATATAACCTTAATTATGTCAGACTACTTAGTTTCTAAAAATGGAGTATATTGTTTGCAAACTCAACCCTATATTATGCAAGTACGACCAGTAAATTTCCAAGTGGTTTGTCCAAAGCTGATGTGTTTTGGAATTATCATGGTACAGAGTATAAGATGGAGTTTTATGCTGGTTTTGTAGGTGTCAAACAAAATAGAGAAACATTGGCATTGCGTCCCGAAATCAATTGGGTAATTGTAGATGCAGGTACACCAAATGAGAAAGAAATGGAAGAGATTGAAAAAGCAACGGAAAATACGCCTGAGTTAAAAGATCCAGAATTTTGGAAAGAAAAGGAGGAAGAGAAGAAATAGGATGTTTATTTGTGCTGGCGTGAAGCGGATGGATGAGAGAACCGACGAAGTTCCCAAAGAACCGATGTCTACGCCCGATAGTAGTGGATACCTTGTAGAAGCGGATAGCGGGGACACACTTTCGTACGAAGCCCTGAACGTTCCGTCCTAATCCTTTAAATTTAAAATTTGACAAGCAACAATGCCTGCCGTTTCGCTACGTAGACGACTTGAACCCAAAGTGACTGTTTGAAAATGCTGTGCCTGCGCTTCTTCAATTTCTTGTAAGGAGAAACCGCCTTCAGGTCCGATAAGTATCAATGCATTTCCTCCACTGTAATTATTAAAAAGATGGGTGGATTTTTCGGTCATACAGGCAATGGCTTTGTAGGTATCAGGACTCGTTTCTTCTTGTAGAAACTGCTTCCAAGTCCTCAGCTCATTGAGTTGGGGCAAATAGGCTCGCTCCGACTGTTTCATCGCCGCCAACACTATTTTGTTGAGCCGTTCTAACTTGATGACTTTTCTTTCGGAATGATAGGTCAAAATTGGGGTGATTTCGCTGATGCCAATTTCGGTTGCCTTTTCCAAAAACCACTCAAAACGGTTGATGTTTTTTGTAGGAGCAATGGCAAGGTGCAAATGTTGCTTGGGCGATCTTTCTTTCTCGATTTTTTCGACTATTTCAAAAGCACACTTTTTGGGATTCGCCAAGGTAATTTGTACTGTATAAACGCCCCCCTTTCCATCCACAATTTGAATGGTGTCTCCAGCTTTTTTTCGCAATACAGTAATGCAATGTCGAGAATCCTCTTTGTTTAAATGAAGGATGTCTTGGGTTATTTCTTGGGAGTAAAACATGTAAATTTAGAATGTAGAATTACGAGTTACGAATCAGTTATCTTGACATTCAAGATGTATTGTTCTATATTCGTCATTCTACACTCGTAATTCTAAATTTGAACAAATCCTGTTTAGGCAATTAATGTACGACCAGTTTTTGAATGTTGCTTTGGTATTTTTTGCCTTTGAGGTAGCAGAAATAGATTCCCACATTCCAATCACTTACATTGAAGTTCAATTGTCCTTCTGTCGCTTTTAGTTTGCTTTGGAAAATGATTCTTCCTGCCTCGTCGGTAACCACCAATTCTTGAGCAGTTTCAGATTTGTATTCAATCGTGACCAAGTCTCTAGCAGGATTTGGAATGGGACCAGCCAATTGTTCCAATTCTGTTTCTAGAAATTCTAGAGAGGTTGGAATGGTGTCCATATTCATGGTGTCCATAGCGGTTGTATCCATTGCCATTGTATCTACGGTTGCTTCTCCAAGCAATACATTGAGATCGTCAATGTAAAAACCATCGGCGGTATAGCCTTGATCGGAACCAAGCACCAAAGTCAGTTGGATTTTTTCTCCTAAGAAATCGTTTAAGAAAATGGTTTCTTTGACCCAATCCAATTGTGTTCCATCGTATACAGGCTCTCCTGGTCCAGCCGAACCATTGATGTTGGTATACAATCCACACAAACTGGTGTAGGTTTCAGAGTTTACATCTTTTGCCCAAATTTGCGCATAGTCAAAATTTTCTTCGATGTCCCAAGATGCCCAGAAATTGACTTCGCCATAGGTAGCAGTGGTCAAATCTATGGTATCTACCAAGACGACTGCTTTGTCGTTGGAGTAATTGGAATAATTGCCATTGGGAGAGTCGGTCAAACAAGAAGGAGGTGAGACAAAACGTTCAGTGGTCAAGCCCCAATGTTCGCTATCAAATGTACTGGCATCATTGAAATCATCAGTGGTATTTTCTGAGAACAAAGGTTCCAATATTTTGACCAATTTATACAAAGTATCGTATTCTACATACGCTCCATTGTCAACACTCACCACCATTCCTATTTCTTCTCCGTAATTGATGTCCCCTGTAATTTCGTAAGGAACAGTAATATTGACCGATTCTGTATTTGCCAGCACCTCCGTTGGGAAAGTGCTTGTTCCAAAAGTCAAGAGTTCAGACAAGGAAGTAACTTTGACTTCAAAACTCCCTTGGTTTAAACCATGTTGTTGTACTTCTAAGTTCAACGAACCAGTTGTTTCTGTAATTTCTTTTTCGCTCCAATCAGTACAGAATCCCAAGCTGCCCATTCCTTTGATGAGGTAGAGGTTGTGGGCAAGGGTGAGTTTACACAATGGAATAATGTGGTCAGGAACAGGGTAAAAACCATCGTTGTTGTGCCCCACTTCGGGTGTCATTGACAAAATCTTGTTTTTGAATATTTGTTCTCCATACATCCAGTCGTCGGCATCACCATTGGTATTGTAGATGATTTCACCTCCTAGACCTGAGAGGTATTGATTCTCGGAAGTCATTGCCTCTGCCAAAGAACAAAAATGGTCTTGGTCGGTGGTATGTTGGGTCACAAAGCCCCAAGGATAAATCAATAAATTGCCATAAGAGTGATAGTTGAGGGCGGCTAGGTATTCATTGCTTTCACACAGCCATTTTAGGGCTTGGGTTTCTGGTTCCGAAAAAGCTTCAGGCCCTCTGTATACCAAAGAGCTTGGTTCTGGAGAAGATCCATTATCATCCAATCCCCAATTGAATCCATAATTTCTATTGAGGTCTACTCCATCAATGCCAGGTTCAAAGACGCCATCTCCATTGTTGTCTCTTTTGTTTTTTCTCCAATCGTAAAATAGGGTGTAACCTGTATTGGGATTGTAAACAAATTCCGACTCATTGTACAAATAACCATCGGGATTGACACAAGGAACAAAATGGAGTTCGTAGGTATCTAGCAAAGATTGCACTACTGGGTCATTGTCGTAATTTTCTAGTAAGTAATACATAAAGAAAACCATCTGTGTCATTGACATTGGTTCTCTAGCATGGTGAATGGCAGTAAACAGTAATTGTCGTTTGTTTTCTCCTACGTCGCTGGTAATGATGTTGTAGAAAATGGGGCGATCTTCGTGGGTCAAGAAATCGCTGATGGGGCTACGTGGGCTGATAAGGTTTGGAAAAGAATTGTGCATATTGTCCAAATGCACCAATAGTTCTTCGTAAGTAAAGAAACCTCCATAGGTCCCCAATGCAAAATTTTCAGGTGTTTTGTATTTGGTTTCGGCATCGCTACATGCTCTTATCTGTACTCCTCCAGATTTGAACAAATTGTTTTGACGCTTTTGGGTATGGTATTCGCCCATATCTTTGAACAAAACCTTGTACTCTAGTCCAGCCGATTTGATTTGTTCTTGCTCCCAAGGAGAGAAATTGCTTTCTATGTACTGTCCTCGCTTAATAATGCTGTGGCTGATGTCTACCCCAAGTGAACGTAGCGTTTCTACAGATTCAGGGGTAGGAATTGACACTTGCATTCTTTTATAGGTCTCTTGTGCCTGTATCGACAAAGCACAAACAAACATTGTCAAAATAATGAGATATATCTTTTTCATTATGCTAGCTTTTAGAGTGTTGTTGTGTGTTCATTGTACATTCTAAGAATCTTCTCAAAAGTATAAAAAAATTATGGTATTGAATGTTTTACAATTTACATTCCCCTAGAGTTTAAACGACACCTCAACATACGATCTTTGCCCTGCATATCTTTTTTGATTTCAATATTCGTAAAAATGGGCTTTTTATCAAGATGTGCGAGTTTGTCATTATTAAGCTCTGTGAGCTTGTCATTACCAAGGTATGTGAGCTTGTCATTAACAAGGTGTGTGAGCTTGTCGAACATCTTTTCCGCATTGTACTCATTCAACTCAAAAAACAAATATCCCCCATCTTTGAGCTGTATCCTAGCCCACTCTGCAATTTTTTGGTAAAAAATAAGCGGATGTTCGTCTTTGACAAATAGAGCTAGGTGGGGTTCGTGGTCTAGGACATTGGGAGCCATTTTGTCTTTTTCGGCAAATGGAATGTAGGGGGGATTGCTGACAATGACATCGAATGGTCCAAATGGGACACTATTTTGAGCAAGTATGTCGTGCTGGAAAAACTGAACGTCTAGGTTTAGTTTTGTGGCATTTTTTTGGGCAACTGCTAGGGCTTTTTCGCTGATGTCTGTCCCATAAACTTCGGCAGTGGGGAGTAATGATTTCAAGCCCAATGGAATGCAGCCACTACCTGTACCAATGTCGACGATTTTGGGAGTTGTGCTAATCGGATTTTCTTGGAGTGTTGATTCAATCCAAAGCACCAATTCTTCGGTTTCGGGTCGAGGGATGAGTACGTTTTCGTCTACATACAAATCTAAATCTAAAAAGGGGGCATCTTGCAAAATGTACTGAATGGGTCGATTGTTTTGCAATTCGACCAAGTGGCTTTCAAATTCTTGGATTTGTACTGTCGTCAATACTTCTTCCTTCATCAATAACAAATCTATTTTGCTTTTTTGTAGGATGTGCATAGACAACATTTGGACTACATTGTTCAATTCTGAATAGGTGTATTGTCCTTGTAAATTTTGTTTTAATTTATCTTGTATGTTTTTTAAAGTCAATCTTGATTTTGTTAATTATTAAATTAAATCATCTTTATACCGACTAGTACCCTGAGCTTGCCGAAGGGGATAGCATCTTTATACCGACTAGTACCCTGAGCTTGCCGAAGGGGACATCATTTCGTTTCTTCCTCCAATAAGCCCCTTACCACCTTTCTTAAATCAGGAATCACCTCTTTTTTAAACCAAGCATTTTTTGCTTGCCAAATATTGTTTCTGGGTGAAGGATGTGGCAACACAAAATACTTTGGTAAGTATTCTTTGTAATGCTTGACCGTTTCAGTTAAAGTCCGTTTCTTCTTAGTTCCTAGGTAATAATTTTGCGCATACATTCCTATCAAAACCATCAACTTTACATTGGTCATTTTTTCAAACAATGGGCCGTGCCACTGGGGTGCGCATTCTTTTCTTGGTGGCAAATCTCCTGTCTTGCCTTTTCCTGGATAGCAAAATCCCATTGGAATGATGCCTATTTTTGTACTATCATAAAATTGTTCTTTCCCAACTCCCATCCAATCTCTCAAATTCTCACCACTTTTATCGTCCCAAGGAATACCTGTTTGATGAACGACCATTCCAGGAGCTTGACCAATGATGATGATTTTACTTTCAATAGCTACATTTATGACTGGACGAGGTTCCAACTCATTGCTACAAATGGTACATTTCGATATATTCTCAATTAATTCTTCCATTGAAAAAACTTGTGTTCAGATTGAATCATAAATCGCAATTAATTTTTCCTCCTCGTTTTGCCAATTGATGTGTTGGCGTGCTTCTAAACAGTTCTTGCGTAATTTTTGATACAGTGCTTCATCCTTTAAGACCTTGTTGGCTGCCTCCACAATGTTTGCTACTTTTAAATCATCGAGTAAGACTGCTATTTCATATTGTTCATTGATGCGTCGGTACTCGGGATAATTGACACACAATTGAGGAACGCCATTGTGAAAATAATCGAAAAAACGATTCGCCAAAGAATAATAATAACTCTCCCCTTGATGAGTAAAAAAAGTAAATCCCAAAGTTGCCCGAATGGTGATTTCTTTGAGTTTTTCAGGCTCGACAAACCCTTTAAATTCGACCTTATTTTCTAAATTTAAATCCTTGACCAATTGTACACAATCGTCAAACACATCGCCCTTACCACACACAATCAATTTACAATCAATGTACTGCATTGCTTCAATCATTTCCTCCACTCCCCGACCAATATTGACGGCACCTTGATACAGTATGTATTTTTCGGTAATTTCAGGAAATGTTTTTTCCTCAAGTACCGTAGCATTGCGAACGACGCCAAAACTTTTGTCATAATGCTGCTTAAAAATATCGGCATAAGAATGATTGATGGTATAAGCGTGTTTGAGTGTGGGAACCGTCCATTGCTCTAGACTTTCCCAAATAAATTTAACCATCGGACGGCTGACAATTTCTGGCAACTCTGGAAAATATTCGTGCGCATCATACACCAAAGCCTTGCCCTTTATTTTGGCCGCACAATAAGCCGCCAACATGGTGTCCAAATCGTTCGCCACATAAATATCGTAATCATTGCGAAGGTAGTGCCAAAAGAGTTTCCAATTGTGGATCAGGTAAAACAATTTGCCTTTGTAAATTCGATGTTTCAACCGCAATTGCTTGAACACTCGTTCCTTCAAAGGTTTAGAATTTTGCATTTCCCGACCAATCAAGGTTGCCTCATAGCCCGCATTAACCAATGCTGTACAAATACGCTGCATACGCTGGTCATAATTCAAGTCATTGACCACCGCCAAGGCTATTTTTTTATTTTTTCTTTGATCGCTCATCAATGCATTTATTAAATCTAAAACCTCATTTTTTCACCCAAGTTACCACATCATTTTCTCCTAGAACCAATTGCCCTTCATCTGCCAAATTCCGTATGGTTTCAATCACTTTTTCAGGATGTACTGAAGGTAATTCTTCTACCAAATCTTGAACGCTTTTTTCTGACTCACTCAAAAGTTGCTGTAAAGCTACCGATATTTTAACTTCTTCTTTAACTGCCCCCTTGCGTTTGCGCCGATTCACACACACATCGCATTTGCCACAGGCATCGGCATCGGTTTCTCCAAAATAAGCCAATAGTTGTCGACTCCTACACTTGCGCTTGTTTTCTCCATATCGGATAACCGCTTCTATGTTTTCTTTTTTGACCTGATACCGAAATAGAAAACGGTCTACATCAATCAACAAATTGTCTATGGTCAAACGGGCACGTAAATAAGTTACTTGTGGTTTGTCGGTCTGAATTTCGTACTTCAATACCTCATACTGTTGCAACTTTTTGAGCATCCGAATGATTTCACTAACAGGCCGCCCCATTACCCTTGCCAATTTTTGTTCGCTGATCTTGACATATCCATCCATCACTCCGCCATAATTTCGCAAAATCGCCTTTATCAATTCATCAAAATAGACCTGTTGTACCTGAAAATTGTACAACTGATAACGATCCATCACAATCATCAAACGAGACGACCAAATCAGCCCATCAGACAACAGCAAATAACCTTCTTGTTCCAAGGTTTGTAAAGCGTGAAAAACGTGAACGGGCCTGTGTTGGTAACTTTGGGCAAATTGGTGGACGTCCAACTCATAGGTTCTCCCCTCGCCTGCCCCAATCGCTATTTGTAAGTGGCTTCCCAACGAATGGTATATTTTTTTGATGGTATTCAAATCGGGCATATGCGTCTCAAAACGGTAGCGCAAATTATTTCCATCATTTTCTTGGTACAACAAAACGGCGTAGGCTTTTTGACGGTCCCGTCCTGCCCGTCCTGCTTCTTGATAATATTCTTCCAAACTTTCGGGCAACCCCAAATGAATGACTACTCTTACATCGGGCTTATCAATCCCCATTCCAAAAGCATTGGTACACACCATCACCCTCGTTTGATCGTCAATCCAAGCCTGTTGCTTTTTGTTCCGTACATCCATTTGCAGCCCTCCATGATAAAAATCTGCTGACACTTGATTTTTCCGTAAAAAAGCGGCAATTTCTTCTGTCTTTTTTCGGCTACGTACATACACTATACCCGTCCCAGGTACCTTCGACAAAATGAGCAGCATCCGATTCAACTTAGCCTCTTCATACAAAACCGAATAGGACAAGTTCTTACGCTCAAAACTCTTTTGAAATACCTGAACATCGTTCAGCTCTAATTTTTCAACAATTTCTTCCTTAACCCTCTTAGTAGCTGTGGCGGTCAAGGCAATTACTGGAACATCGGGAATAAACTCTTTGATTTTGGCAATGTTCAAATAAGCAGGACGAAAATCATGTCCCCATTGCGAAATACAGTGCGCTTCATCTATTGCCAACAAATTGACCTTCATTTTCTTGAGCCGTTCGACAAACAACTCAGTATGCAATCGTTCAGGTGAAAGATACAACAATTTGACTTTGGCGTAGGCACATTTTTCGAGTATCTGATCCATCTCTCTATAATGCATACCAGTATATAAGGCCTCTGCTTCTATACCTCGCCTTTGCAAATTGGCAACCTGATCTTTCATCAAGGCTATCAAAGGACTGACCACTATACAAATTCCCTCCTTTGCCAAAGCAGGTATTTGATAACACAGCGACTTTCCTCCTCCCGTTGGCAACAATACCAAAGTATCCTTGTGCGCCAATACTGACTGCATAATTTCCTCCTGGCCTGGCCTAAAACGAGCATATCCCCAGTACTGATACAATATGTCAAGCAACTTCTTCATACGCAAGTGACAAAGTTCGGAAAAATAAGTATAAGAGTAGGTTTAGAATTTGAATTTTGAATCTTTATTTTTCAATTTTGTTTTTGTTATTAGGCAACGTCATTGGCTTATGGCTACACTCGCTCTGGTTAGCCAACGCAGGCTTCATACTTCGTACCAGCATTCATCCGCCCGCTCGTCCTACGCTTTTAAATGCAAGGATTTACATAAAAAACAGCCCTTTTGTACAATTCATTTACCAAACACAAATAATTTCATACGATTCATTCAATATTTTTCCATATTTACTTACTTTTAGTTCAAAGAAATTCACATCCTTTTGTTATGAAAAAATCAGACAATATACTTTCCAAATTATTTTGGCTATGTTGCTTGTGCAGCATACCTATTTACTCCCACGCCCAATTATCTGTTGAAGGCGGTTTTTCTGGTGAAGAACTGGCGCAGACACTAGTAGGCAGTGGAGTTGAAATTGAAAATGTCACATTGAACTGCCCTGATGGAGGGGCAGGTACTTTCAATGGAGAATTTACCAATCTAGGAATGGCAGAGGGCATCATCCTCACTTCAGGAAATATTCTCAATGCACTGGGTCCCAATGATAGCCCAGGCATCTCCACTGATAATTTCTCAGGAGGAGACCCCGACCTAGACATTCTCGCTATTGGTACAACCAATGATGCTTGTGTCCTAGAATTTGACGTTACACCTTTTGGAGATACCCTACGATTTAATTACGTTTTTGGCTCTGATGAATACTTAGAGTATGTCGACCAATTTAATGATGTATTTGGTTTCTTCATAAGTGGTCCAGGCTACGATGGAGAATTTTCTAACATGGGTGTCAACATCGCCTTAATACCTGGTACCGACATTGGAGTGACCATCAACAACATCAATGATGGAGACAATTCAGAGTATTTTGTCTGTAATGGAGATCCCGAAAGTCAGTGCAACCCTTACCAACCACAACCCGATTTCAATAGCACCGTCCAGTATGATGGTATGACTGTGGTATTAGAAGCAGTGGCAGCCGTTACTCCTTGTGAAACCTATCATCTTAAACTAGCTGTAGCCGATGCCCTTGACAACATATTAGATTCTGGTGTATTCATCGAAGCCAAAAGTTTGAGTGTAGACATCGTCACCATTTCTGCAACAACCTCTGTCACTACCATCGAAGGCTTTGATTATACAGTCGAAGATTGTGTAGATGGCATCATTACTTTTACCAGAGAATTTGGTACCAGTCAAGACTTGGAAGTGGAATTTGAAATCATTGGTACTGCTACCAATGGAGAAGATTATGTAGAAATTCCAAGCAGTATCACCATTCCAGCAGGAGAAACTTCTGCTGATTTATTGATTTCTACCATTGCTGATGGCATAGATGAAGGTATTGAAACTTTTGGAATCATTGTTTCCACTAATTTCGGTTGTGATGAAGAATTCACTCAAGAAGTCATATTGGAAATACACGATCCCGAACCACTTACAGTGAGTGGAGATCAAACCATCAATGCAGGTGAAATGGTTACCCTAAATGCAACAGGTGGTGGATTCAATTATTTCTGGAATCCTGTTTACAATATATCCAATCCAACATCTCCCAACCCAACTGTTTTTCCAGATACAACAACAACCTATATTGTTACCACTATTTTAGGAGATTGTATCGAACAAGAAACTGTAACAATTACAGTTGTCAATAATGTCTGTGAAGCCAATGCCTTCTTTATGGAAGAAAGTTTTTGTAACAGTGATGAGCCTTATCAATTAATGGCTGCCCAAACAGGGGGAACCTGGTCTGGTACAGGAGTAGATGCCAATGGAGTGTTTTCTCCACAAAGTGTAGGCCCTGGTAGCTATACCATCACCCACAATATTTTTATAGATGCCAATTGTAGCGATCAAGTCAGCCAAACAATAGTCGTTCACCCACAACCCGACTCCTTCTTTGCTGGGGCAAGTCTCTGCTTTGGTGAGGGAGCCATACAATTGAATGCTGCAACAACTGGGGGTACTTGGTCAGGAATGGGCGTAGATGACAATGGTATATTCGATCCAACAGGATTGATTCCAGGTGTTTATCCCATTACGTATGCTGTCACTTCTGCCGAAGGATGTTCTAGTACTTATACTCAAAACATTAACATAATAGAAAGTGCCGATGCCACCTTTATGGCACAAGAATTTTGTCAAAGTGATCCTCCTTCCCAATTGATGGCTGTCAATCCTGGCGGTGTTTGGTCGGGTTCTGGTGTCAATGCAAGTGGAGTCTTTTCGCCTTCCTCTTTGGCAGCAGGTTCATATGACATTACTTATACAATTGGTTCTGGTGCTTGTCAAAATTCATATACAGAAAGCATTACAGTACTTGCCAATCCCAATAGTAATTTTGCAGCACTGAGCATTTGCGCCAATGCTGCTCCAATTCAATTACAAGCCCAGCAAAGCGGTGGTAATTGGTCGGGTGAAGGTGTCGATGCCAATGGCGTATTCAACCCTAATGGTTTGGCTCCTGGTGATTATGCCATCACTCACAGCATTACCAATGAGGTAGGCTGTAGTAGTTCTACCACCTTAAACATTAGTGTTTTGGCAGATGGAGATGCAACTTTTACACCACAAAGTTTCTGTTCAAATGATGCTCCCACACAATTACAAGCCAACCAAGGAGGAGGCATTTGGTCGGGAGCTGGTGTTTCTAGTGATGGAGTCTATACTCCTTCCTCTGTAGCAGCTGGCACCTATGCCATCACATATACCCTTGCAGGTGCCGAATCTTGTGGTGGTAGCTTTACAGCCAACATCACAGTTTATCCTCCTGCAGATGCTACTTTTGCAGCAGCTTCTTTCTGTCAAAGTTCTGGTCCAGTCCAACTTACTGCCAATCAAAGTGGTGGGGTTTGGTCTGGTGCAGGAATCAGTGAAAGTGGTGTATTTGATCCATCTTCTTTGGCTGTGGGTAGTTATCCTATAAGCTATAGTATAACAGATGGCAATGGCTGTTCAGCTTCTAGCACACAAAACATAAGTGTACTAACTTTACCAGATGCTTCTTTTGCAGCAGCTTCTTTCTGTTTAGATGCTCCACCAACTCAATTGCAAGCCAGTACTCCAGGAGGTACCTGGTCTGGCGCAGGAGTTTCTAGTGATGGCGTCTTTACAACTGCTGGTTTGTCTGTGGGCAATTACACAATTACTTATACAATAAGCGATGCACAAGGATGTACTGCTTCTTCTAGCAATACCATCACTGTTTTGGCTGCTGGTGATGCTGGTTTTACGGCACAAAATGTTTGCCAAAATGCAGCTCCTGTACAGTTCCAAGCCAATATTGCTGGCGGCACTTGGTCGGGTGCGGGAATAGATGTCAATGGGGTATTTGATCCTAGTGGTTTGGCAGCAGGTACCTACACCATTAGCTATAGTGTAGGAAACAGTGGTACTTGCTCTGGCACCTCTTCTCAAGAAGTCACAGTCTTTGCATTAGCAGACAGCAGTTTCCCCGAGCAATCCATTTGTGCCAATGCGGCACCCATTCAATTAAGTAGCAATACAAGTGGTGGTACTTGGTCAGGAGCTGGAACAAGTCCAAGTGGCACATTCGATCCTAGTGGCATTGCTCCTGGAACCTACACCTTAACTTATACCATTACAAATGCTCAAGGATGTTCCACTTCTTCTACTGGAAACATCACTGTATTGGATTTATCAGATAGTAGTTTCCCTGATCAAGTAATTTGTGCCAATGGTGCGCCTATACAATTGCAAAGCAATCTTAGTGGTGGTACTTGGTCAGGAGCTGGAACAAGTCCAAGTGGCACATTCGATCCTA
>JAHDIA010000033.1:12551-17137 GCA_020631035.1 Chitinophagales bacterium
TAACTTATACCATTACAAATGCTCAAGGATGTTCCACTTCTTCTACTGGAAACATTACAGTAACAGATATTCCAAATAGCAGCTTCCCTGACCAATCGGTTTGTGCCAATAGTACACCTATCCAATTAGAAAGTACAGTCAGCGGTGGTACTTGGTCAGGGACAGCAGTTACCGAAAGCGGCGTATTTAGCCCTGGCGAAATTCAGCCAGGTACTTATGAAATTACCTATACAGTCACCAATGAGCAAGGATGTACGACCTCTTCGACTGGAGAAGTGACGGTCCTGAATTTACCAAACAGTGGCTTCCCAGATCAATCGGTTTGTGCCAATGGCGTTGCCTTCCAATTGTCTAGTAATACAGAAGGTGGAACTTGGTCAGGGACAGGCGTTAGTGAGAGTGGCGTATTTGATCCCAATGGTGTTGCACCTGGTACATATGAATTGAGCCATACAGTCACCAATGCTGAAGGCTGTACCACTTCTTCGACTGGAGAAGTAACCGTCTTTGACATTCCCGATCCTACATTTGAAGATCAATCTTTCTGTGCCGATGAGCCAAGCATACAATTGACTGCCAATACAGCTGGTGGAGTTTGGACAGGTTCAGGCATTTCACTTGATGGAATCTTTGATCCAGCAAGTGTCAATCCTGGTACTTACCAAATTACGTATGTCGTAGGCAATGAAAACAATTGCTCTACCTCATATACTGGAAGTGTTGAAGTACGACCTGTACCTGACAGTAGCTTCCCAGAACAGTTTGTTTGTACCAATAGCGACTTTACCCAATTAATGGCAACCACCAATGGCGGTACTTGGTCTGGAGACAATGTTAGCCCTGACGGTATGTTTGAACCAATGGACTTAGAAGTAGGCAGCTATGAGCTAACTTATTCTGTTACCAATAACCAAGGATGTAGTTCAACTTCTATGGGTTTGGTGACCATCGTCGATACTTTGGATTCTGCTTTCCCTCCACAATCGCTTTGTGAAAATGAAGGTCCAATGGAATTGATAGCCTCTGTTCCTGGTGGTGTATGGGCAGGACCTTATGTAAGCCAAGATGGCCTCTTTGACCCAACAGGATTGGCAGCAGGTACCTATGAAGTTAGCTATATTGTTACCAATTCTCAATGTACCAATGGTAGCTTGGGCTATGTCACTGTCTTGGGAACACCCAATGCAGACTTCCCAGATCAAGCAATTTGTATAGACAGTGATCCAGTCGAACTTGAGACACTTACTCCTGGCGGTACTTGGTCGGGCGAAGGCATCAACGAAGCGGGCAACTTTGACCCATCTGGTCTTGAAGCTGGAACTTATGAAGTAAGCTATACAATCACCAACGAAGATGGCTGTAGCAATAGCTCTACAGGCAATGTAGAAGTCATCGCCCTACTCGATACTGAATTTACGCCTCAAGATTTCTGTTCTTATAATGAACCAACGGCTCTAGTTGCCAATACTGACGGAGGTACTTGGTCAGGCGAAGGCATAGACGAAAATGGTGTGTTTGATCCTAGCATTGGAGCAGGAACTTATGACATAACTTACACCCTTGGCAACGAAAACGATTGTAGCAATAGTACTACCCAAAGCATCACCGTATTCGATGAACCAGATGCGAGCTTTGACGCTCCAACTTTTTGTGAAGGACAAGGTATAGAAATGCTAGAAGCCACAATGGAAGGTGGTACTTGGTCGGGTGAAGGTGTAGACGAAAATGGTGTATTTGATACAGACCTGGGAGCTGGAACCTATACCATTAGCTATACCATTGGCGGCAATGGAGATTGTTCTGCTAGCTCTACTCAAGATATTGTGGTCAATCCATTACCAGACAGTAGCTTTGAAGCAGCCAACTTCTGTGTAGATGCGGAAGCAAGCAATTTGGTAGTAACTACCGATGGTGGTATGTGGATGGGTCTTGGAATAGATGAGAATGGTTTGTTTGATCCTTCAATCGGTGCGGGTACTTACGACATTGAGTACACTGTCACTACAGAGGAAGGATGTTCTACCACCACTACCCAAACAATTGAGGTATACGACTTACCAGATAGCGTATTTGAACCGCTTAACTTCTGTATCTCTGATGAGCCAGGAAGTTTTACAGTCAATACCGATGGTGGTACTTGGTCAGGTACTGGAATTGATGAGGAAGGCATCTTCGACCCAAGTATTGGAGAAGGAACTTACGAAATAACCTATACCATCGAAGATGAAAACGGATGCAGCAGTACAACAACTGAAACAGTCGAAGTATATGACCTACCCGATGCGAGCTTTGAACCCGCTACCTTCTGTTACGAAGGGGATGCCTCTCAATTGTTCGCCAGTCAAGAAGGCGGTACTTGGTCAGGTGAAGGTATAGACGAAGAGGGCATATTCGACCCAAGTGGTCTAGAAGCAGGGGAATATGAAATCACCTATACCATCGAAGACGACAATGGCTGTAGCAATAGCACTAGCTCTATCATTGTCATTTACAACGAAATTGTAATGCTTGATATGTCCAATCCTATCTGTATTGGAACAAGCGATCAATTTGAAACCACCATTGTACTAGCTGGCAATAGCGGACCTTTTGAAGTCACTTGGACCAGCAGTACTGGTACACAAACATTGACAGACTTAGCAGAAGATACGCCTATCAACATCAGCGATATTGGCGATGAGAGTACCTACACTCTGTCTGTAACAGAAACGAGTACAGGCTGTACAAACAGCTTTGAGTTCACTGCTCCAAGCTGCCCAATTTGTGCGCCCGAAGCAGGTACTTTGCCAGAAGGTCCAATCACCCTTTGTGGTGGAGATGAGCTAGCACTAACAAGCGAAGGTGCCGACATCTCAACTGTAGATACCCTAGTCTATGTGGTACACAGCAATGAAACATTCGCTACCGATGAGATAGTAATGGCAAATGGCTCTGGCAATTTCAATCCTGAAATGGATGCCCTAGCGTACAATACCATTTACTACATCTCAGCCGTAGCGGCATTGGTAGACGAAGACGGCAATGTAATTTACGATGGCTTGTGTGTAGACATTTCTGATCCAATTGAAGTCTTGTTCCTACAACCTTTGGAAATCGCCTACCAAGTAGATTGTGAAGAAGAAACAGGTATTTTCTCTGTTACCTACCTCATTACAGGTGGTTTGCCTTCTTATGATCTAGCAACAGCCTACACCATCAGCGGCGACCTCACCTTTGACGAAGAAGACGGTATGGGCGATGGTACCATGCTCATCCAAGACTATACCGATGGCAACAACATCAGCTTGACAGTTACAGACGCTCAAGGTTGTAGCTTTAGCATAGCAGAAGGTCCTGTCTCTTGTTCCAAATGTGGAACCGAAGCAGGGGTCATTTCTCAAGAACCCATCATCGCTTGTGCCGATGCAGTGGTTCAAGCAGAAGCAACCGACTTCGCCCAATTTGGATTGCCTTTGGTCTATATGGTTCACACCGATACCCTCAATCCACCAGGCGAAATCCTAGTAGTAAAACCTTACACCAGCGAAGGTGTATTTGAGTTTGCCGACCTAGACGGTGGAGCATACAATGGAGAATACTTCATCTCTGCCTACATCGGACAACTCGACGAAAATGGCTTCCCCGACTTTGAAACAGTAGACAATTGTACTGTCTTTATGCCTGGCCCAATGGTCGTTTGGTTGGAACCATTGACCATCTTTGCCGAGCCTGTTTGTGATTTCGGTACGGGTACTTACGACCTCTTGGTCAATGCCTTTGGTGGCTGGCCTTCTTACGACCCAACAATGAGTTACAATGTCAACATCAATGATGGAGAATTGATTGGCTCCTTTGGGGACAACGAAGTCTATGTCAGTGATGCCATTGATTCGCCTTCTAGCTATACTGTAAGCGTCAACGACAATGCGGCTTGTGCAGCCAATACCTCAGGTGGAACCATCGAATGTGCCATAGGGCTTGCCATCGAACTAATGGACTTTGGCGGCAAAGCAACAACAGCAGGCAACAACCTATATTGGACAGTTGCTTCCGAATACGACCACAAACACTACCTACTCGAACGCTCTACCGATGCTAGAACATTCGAGCCAATTGCCACCATCAATGGTTTGGGCAATACCAATACGGCACGTACCTACACCCACCTAGACAAAACGGCGGGCAATGGTACCACCTACTACCGCCTACAAATGGTAGACCTATTGGACGGTGTTGAATACAGCCACACCATTGCCCTCCAGCGCAATGAGACAGACATCAGTATCAACAACATTTACCCCATTCCAACCACCGACCAATTGACGATAGACTTGGACGCTCCAATATCCAATCAAAACATCGACTTGGTCTTATACGATCTAACAGGCAAAGAGGCATTCCGCCAAACAAGCGAATTGGTACAAGGCAACAACCAAATTGCCCTCAAACTCAACCAACTCGCCACTGGCGTCTACCTCCTACAAATCCAAAGCGAAGAAAGCATTCTTCACCAAAGGATAGTAATCGACTAAACACCAAAGGAAAAAAAGCGATGCCCATTGGGGGCATCGCTTTTTTTTTGCCAAAACGTCATTCCCAAATTTCCC
>JAHDIA010000034.1 GCA_020631035.1 Chitinophagales bacterium
TTTTATGATATGGATGATCCTAATTTTAAAAATAGATTGGACAATGTACAGCGCAATCTTAAAAAGCACCAACAGTTTGATGCCTTTGCGAAATTGGTTTTGACACATTTTAAAAAATTGTACAAAACGGTTGGACGGCAAGCTTTACGAACCATTTTTGAGGGCTTTGAAAAAGATTTGTTGGGTTTTAAAGAGACCTATACCGAACAGACGCCTTTGGGAATGGAGGAGTTGTTGTTGTGGTGTCGTGGGAAGTTGAGTGGTAAGGGCATTCGGGAGGTTTTGGCGGAGGTTTGATTTATGAATTAAAGATTCAAAATTGAAAATTTAAGATTTAAAATTATCTGGTTGGCTGTGCTTAGTTTTTCACTACAAAGTTTGTTTTACAAAGAATAGAAAAGGTTTTTTTATGGAAATAAATATGACATTTTTGTAGGCGCATTACACCTACAAAAATGTCATATTTTTTATCAATAAATTTTATTTGGGCAATTGCTCAAAAATCAGAAAGTTGGGCAATGCTTCGGTATTTTGTGGGTGGGCTACAATGTTGAAGAAAATCATATTTAAGTCGTTTTGACTTCCTTGGAAAATGATTTGACAATTGATGTCAATGTCACTTTCGTAGTAACCTTCCAAAATGTAATTCATTTGCTCATCTTCATTTTGTGGAGCATTGAGTACATCAAAAAATGCTTTATTGGCATCATTGTCTGCTCCTTGGAAAACGAGAAGGTCATCGGCATTGGCGTTTCCGCCCCAGAGTGCCATTCTTCCTCCAATGTCTACTTGTGCGTGTTCGCCATAGGTGGGAGTATTAGAATCTGTAAAGTCAATTTGAATGTTTGGGTTGTCTTTTAAATTAAAATCAGCTTGTGTCATTGTCCCTAAATGGTTTCTTTGTCTGATGGCAATGTGATAACTTCCAGTTGGCAACATTGGATTTAAATTAGATTGTCCATCTAAATCTACCACATCCCCGTCTCTTTGTAGGAGTGCGGCTTGTGTGGCAATGATATGTTTGGGATTATTGCTAGGTCTATACTCAACCAGTACCCAATCCATAATGGCATTTTCTCCTGTAACTTCCAATACATCAGCATTGATGCTTTCGCCTCCACCATTTCCAAAATGATTGAAATTTGGATGAGCAGTATAAGGTTCACTCGTTGGAATAAAATCTTCAATTCTTAAATCGTCTCTCATTAAAATATTGGTGTTGCTTTTAATTGGATCATAATGGTCTTTTCCTTGAATGAATGGTAAAGTGTTCTCGTCCATTGCTCCTTGTAAAAAGACCTTGAGTTCAATGTTTGCTTGAACCGAGTCTTGTGGTATTAAGGTGATTGTTTGCTCACAACTTTCTTCAATATTACAATTGTTGGTAGCTGTCCACAAACGGCTAATAGAAGTGACTTGATTGCATAGCTCAAATTTATTTATTCCATTAAAGTTGTTATCGTAATTTAAATCGTTTTGTCCACATCCAATTGTAGTGGCGTATCCTGTAAATTCAGGATCATAGTTTTCGTCACAGGCAATGATGGTATCATTTGGACAGCTGATTTTAAATGGATTTTCGCCTTGTTTTTGAACAATGATGTAGATTTCTTCTTGGCTTTGATTGCCACAGTCGTCGGTGGCAATCCAACCACAGTGGAGGTAGCTGGTGCATTCGGTTTCTTCGACTACGTAATCAATGAATTGAATGTCTACCTCTGTATCTTGATTGTCAGTTGCAGTGACGAAAGATTCATCTAAAATGACAATGCTGTCACAGTAAAAATAGAGGGTATCTCCAAAATCAAAAGTTGGGAAGAAGTTGGAGAAATAAAATGGCAAATCCAGTGCTAGACTAGGAGCTTCTGTATCATTTTCACAAAGACCATTGCCACAGTTTTGTCCACTAGGACAATCGTCATTGGCATCACTGCTGTTGTTGACAAATCCAATAGGTTGTTCACAAGCAATTGTATCTACTAGCGGATTGCCCAGACCATCACCATCAAGGTCTTCATACCAAGTGTTTGGCCCTTCACCATTACAAATGTCACACTCATCTAGTCCTATGGTTTCGAGGGTTATGGTATCAGTATTGGTACAGCCATTGTTGTTGGATATAGAAACGACATAAGTTCCAGCACTTAGATTTTGTGCAATCGGACCGTTGAGATTTGGGTCGTGTTCCCAAGCAAAGTTGATGGAGTCTAGACCAAATGTTGTTTGCAAGGAAATATAGCCATCTGTCTCATCACAATTGCTGTTTTGAATGGAGTCAATGATGATAGAAGGACAGTTGTTGTTGATTAATGGTTCATTTTGGTAGTGGGCAAACTGTAAAATTTCTTGTTCAGGGTTTGGGTCGTTGTAAGCAGCCCAAATGGTATCACCAACAGCAAGCTCTATACTCGGTAAGTTTGCTACTTTTCCATTAAAGGTAAAACAAGCGGCAAAACTTTTGGAGTTCGGTTCGGTTTCGATGATTGGTACTTGAATACCTGTTGGGTTGGAAGTTGAGTAAATCAAAATGCTTGTACTGTCTTTTTGGTAGTCTGAGCCAGGGCAGTTTAAGTCGTTTAAAACAATTCGTGCCATATCATCTTGTGTGTCCCAATAGATGCTTTTGTTGAGGTATAGTTTTGCTGCTCCTTCTGTTTCGTAAAATAAAGTGGTTTTAACATAAACAGAATCCATTGCTCCTTGAGCATCGCTGACCTTTACCCAAAAATTGTTGTATGCTTCATTGTCTTCTGTAGGTGTCCAAGAGATGTTTCCATTATCATCAATATTCATTCCTGTGGGTGCATCAATGAGGCTAAAAGTTAACTCATCGCCATCTACTTCTTCTACCTCCACTTGATGTGTATAAGTTTCACCAACAAAAATATTTTGTGGAAATTCTTGAGTAAGAATGTAAGGCGTATTGTTGAGACTTTGAGAGGTGAAATCAAAGCTGACGATATTGGATGGACTACTTTCTCTAAAAAGCGAATCGTAGGCAGTTACCATAAATTCGTAGTAATGTCCAGGTGCTAGACCAGTAATTTCTAAACTATTGTCATTGTCAAAAGAGAGGCGGTCAGAACTGTAGTTGATACTTCCTTCTTCATTGGCATAATACACAAAATAAAAAATATCTTCAGATTCGTTATTGGTATCCCAATTTAAAACAATAGAAGTGTCAGTCAAGCTATAATTTAGATTGCTTGGTGCATTGGGGGCTTCTTGGTGAACAATGTTCAATGCTTGGGGATAATAAGCAATTTCTGATTGTAGTAGAGGGTCACGGATTTCTGCGACTAGATTAAAGGTGCCTGTATGGAAGTCGGCAACACTAAAGGTATATTCATTGTTTGCTTCATCTTCTGATATGTCAGAAACAATGACAATTCCATCAGCATGTTCTGTATCTCTGTCTAAGCGGAATTCAATGGATGCATTGTCATCAGGGTCACTGTCGAACCAACGAATGGTCCAGGTATTGTCACCATTGTCTATGACATCAGTAACTTCAATACTTGGTCGAGCATTGACACCCCAGATTTTGAGGGAGTCAGTAGTGCCATTTACACAATTGACTTGGTAATTGCCTTCTAGTGGACTTTGAATGTAAAAAGCAGTAAAGTTGCCATCAAAATTATACAAATCTATTCCATAATAATCGGCTACATTGGTCTCATTCACAATGGTTCCGTCTGGGAGTATGAGTTCTAATATTGGCAAATCGTTGGGATTGGTCATTTCTATGATGGTATAGGGTTGGGCACCAGCAATGCTAAATTGACGGACTGCCATATCTTCATCGGCAGCTTTGAGAAAATCAGATGGACCTGTTTTGGCAAGGAATCCTTGTTCGTTGGCAGCTGTGTGTGGTACTTCAAATTGGTTGCTACCCATATTAAAATCAAGCTCACCATCATCCCAATCTAGCAAAGCATAGAAGGAAGGGAAGCTAGCACATTTTCCAAAAGTACATACTTCAGGAAAGTTGACATCTACAAAACCTGTGATGAAAAAATACTTATCATCTTTTAGTCTTGTTCCGACTGTACAACCCGCTCGCCCAATTACAAAACCATTGGGAACCAAGTTTCTGAGCAAGCGTTTTTGCCAACCTGATATACTCAAATCGTTGATGTCATCATCAGAAGGAGTTTGAACTGAAACCTCTGCACTACCATTGAATTCAAAATCGTAAATAGAAGCATTGGCATCACCTGTTATGATTTGAAAATAATCTAGTGCTGCCTCAAATATCAATTCATGTCCTCGGTCAAGTTCTCTATTGGGCCATATATATTCTATGGAGCCATTGCCTACATTGTTGCCCAAGAGTTCTAGACCAGACATAATTTTAAAGGAGCGACCTCTTGTATAAGTAAAGCCAGCGTCAGTAAATTTGTAGAGTGGTGGTGGATGTGTACCTGGAATACTTGGAGGAACAGTTGGAATGATGTCAACACTACCAGAAACGGTCAATTCTTCATTGGTTGTTCCATTGGACATTACTTCATCTATTCTTGTTTCAAAACCAAACTTGATAATTTTTACAGGAGTACCAGGAATGGGGACTCCCCCAAAAGGACCACTTGCAGCCAAAAAATCAATGCTTCCACCGAATTTTTTCAAGCGACTTTCTCTTACTCCAAAACAAAAATCCAATCCAAATTTGGGGCGGGGAAATTCAAACCCCAATCCTCCACCAAAGGAGTCTTCAGCAGTATCAAATTCTCCTTTTAGTTTGGTGATTTTAAATTGTCGTAACAAATTCACATCAATACAAGGAAGTATTTCTACTTCTCCCGCTGCTTGAAAGCCACTGTCTACAAGGTATTTTAAATTGAATGTACTTGTTAGTATTGGATCACCGAGACCTAATGGCATTGTATCATTTTCTTCACAATTGTTTTCCTCTTGTACAAAATATCGAGGCCAATCAAAAGTAATTCCATAATCTACTTCATCATTTTTAATTTCAAGTTCATTAAAAGATAAATTTAAGCCTGCCAAACTTACCAAAGAAGTACCTACGACTAGATCGTCAAAATAGACCAATCTACTACTATCATTTTCTACAAGAATCGTAATAGATCCAACAATCAAAGGATGGGTTTCATTGTCCATTCCTACATTGATGGCATTTACGAGACAATCGTCACACTCAATGGTGGCAATGGTCGTATCTACTATTATGGAGTCTGCTTCAATGCCGACTACATTGGTGGCATCATCATTGGCTTTACTCATTTCAATATTACCAGATAAGATGTAAATATTGTCTTCATTTAAAATAATATTATTGGCATAAATTCTTATGTCTTCCACTGTTATAAAAGCTACATCTGAACAATTATCGGTAATTTCTTGATAGGAATTGCAGCCTTCGGCATTGTCAGAAATATTGATTGCACCTGCTATGTCAAGTCTAGCTAAAATACAACAAGCTTCTAGAGACTCATTGTTGTTTAATGCTAGAGCATTGATGCTTGTTTCCTCAATGTTTGAAACATCTGTTAAATTTGAATTGTTGGTGATGCTCAGTAAATCTACTATGTTTTCCAAATTGTCTAACCCACTTAGAGCGCTTATATTTGTGTTGTCAATAATGAGTGTACCCACAGAAAGTAAGTCTGCTAAACCCTCCAAGTTTACAATGGTTATACCACTTATACTTAGTGTATCTTCTATGATGGCACACCCAAAATCTGAGGCAAAATTGTCTATTTCTTCTTGGCTTGTAAGGCTTATATTTTCATTGCAAATGGTGCAGTTGGTACAATTGCTTACATCTGAAAATGCCTCATATGCTTCTCCAATTTGTGAAGGATTGAGTGCGGTATCAAAAAATTGTAATTGGTCTATTGATCCATTAAACTGCTTAAAATATTTTGCTTCATCTGGAACCATTTCTTGACTATTGCCCAATACCAATTGTCCTTCTGGAATGTCGAAAATATCTTGGCTTGTTGAGTCTCCTTCAATGGATTCGGGAGAGCTTGTTTTTTCTTCTCCATCCACATAAATTTTAACTGTAGCTGAAGTGTCTACTAGTTCTTCAACAATGGAAATATAATGCCATTGGTCGTTGTTGATCACAGGATCATCTGTTCGGATGACTCTTGATTCTACATTTAAATACGTTGCATGAATGTAGACTTCTAGTTCCGCCTGTTCGCCAATCCCAATCAATAATTCAAATTGAGAATCTGAATTTTCGGCAGAGAGAATCGTCCCTCGTTCTCCATTGCTTTTTAACCAAAAAGATTGGGTACAATTGCTACAGTTGAGGGCTTCGCTAGGAATGCTAACCGATTGGAATGAACCACTAAACTCTAAAGCTCCATTATCATTTCCAAAACGATCTATTCCAAAGGATACAGCAGGAAAGGATGCGCTAGAAGCATCCAAGTCATTGCCACTGTCATCTTCATAGTTTCCATCAAACTGATAACAAGCTTTTAGGTTTTCAGTAGCAACAATGCTGCATTGTATAGAATCTATATTGAGGGGAGGCTGTGGAGGTATACATTCGCAATCGAAATCAGGACCAATTTCTTGTTGGGAGTTACAGCCTTCGCTATTGTTAAAGATGATGGGAGGACTATAATTGTCATTAAAGAAAATAAGACTCTCCCAATAATTCACTACACAACATTGGGTCAAACTAGTATTGTCTGAAACAACAATTGTTCCCCAAATAAAATTGAGATTGGGAAAACTACTCAAACAAGTAAGATTGGAGTTGTCGGTGATTTCAATATCACCTCCAATACTTTCTAGACTAGACAGACCTTCTAAACTCTCAATAGAATTGAAGATGATTCTTAGGTTACCTCCTATACTTGTAAGATTGGACAAAAACTCTAGGTTAGGCACAGAGAGAAAACTTAAAACTAAATCACCACCTACACTTGTCAAATTAAAAGGATTGTCAAATACATTTTCGCCTATCTGACTGATGATTAAATCTCCCTCAATCTGTTCAATATTGGATAGACCATTGATGTCCATAGGACCAAACAAAGACACATTGCCTGTTACTCTTTCAATAGAAGATAGTCCATCTAGATTTTCAATATTAAATATGGGCGTTCCATCAAAACCATCAGTTGCAAAACCATTTATATCTAGACTGCCATTGAAAACGGTACAAGCATAATCTATGGGGAAGGCATCTATTATATCTTGATTTTGAGTGTTAATGTTGCCATTACAGATTACATCACCTAGCGGGTTGGTCGTTACTGTAAAACCTGCACAACCACAAACATCAAGAGGGTCCACGCAGTTGGGATTTTCTTCTATGGTAATGCCACCCATTGTTATGTTTTCCCAACAAATAGGAGTACAACAATTGGATAAATTGGGATTAAATCTGATTTGGACATTGCCACTAATACCCAAAAGATTCGATAAACCATTGATGTTTTCTAGTGCTTCATTGGCAGTAATGTCCAAACTGCCACCTATTTGAGTAAGACTCGAAAAAGCATCCAAATTGTTCAAAGCAGTTGAGTTGATTTCTACATCTCCACCAATAGATGTGAGTGATGAGAATCCACTTATCTCATTTAATGAACCATCATTGAATATATTTAATGATCCACTAATGGAGTTTAATGAATTAAATCCACTGAGAGTTATATTCTCTTGACTGAGGGAAAATAAACTAAAAATTAAACTCCCTCCAATCGAAGTGAGTCCATCAAAAGCACTTAGGTTTAAGGGAGCTTGTGTTGATAGAGAAATCTCTAGACTTCCTCCAATTGAAGTGAGTCCATCAAAATTACTCAAATCGGGAACATTGTCTTCAAGTATAAAAAGCCTTAGACTTCCTTCAATACTTGTAATATTGCTCAATCCATTTAAATTGGTAATGGGATCTTGAAAATCAAAGAAGTCAATACTTAAAAAACCAGTGATGACAGTACAGCCATAATCATTTTCAAAATTATCAACATCTGTTTGGGTATTTAAAGAAATAAAATCATCACATTGTGCAGAAAGATTCATAGTAAAATGCAAGAGTGCCATACAACACAAAATGCATAGGTAAAGTTGTTTCATAAAAGTAGTTTTAGGTAGTTTGGGGTAAAGGTGTTTTTTGTACCAATATGGTTTAAATATTGGTATTGGACAAACTAGTTTCGTTAACAATCAGTTTAGAAAGGAGTTGATTGAGATAAACCTAGATAAAATGTTTTGTTGTATTTATAAAAAATAGTAGAGCCTGGCATTTAGTCCACTATCTATAAATATACCAAAATTATAGGAGTATGGCTAATTTATAATTGTCGTTTTTTGCCAAAATAAAATATGTTTTTTTATGCTATTTATTGTTTGCTGATTATCAGTTTTTTTGTTTTTTATGGGGCAGCGTCAGTGGTGCTAGGCGGCGTACAATCTGGTTAGCCAACGCAGGTTTTTAGCTGCGTTTTAAAGTGCATCCACCCGCAACATCCTAGGCTTTTTTAGGATGATGAGCAGCAGAAAACCTATTTTTAATAATGGTGTTTGTGTAGAGAAAATTCACGAATTTTCTCCACGCAATAGTAAGAATGTAAAGCCACAAGATTTTGCGTCTGAACATAAAACGGATGCTATCAAGGCGTGAAGCGGATGCTTGAATGTTTAAACGAAGGACAAAGAGAGGCGAAAATACGCCCGATTGACGCACATACCTTGTATGGCGGAAAGCGGGGACTCACCTTCGTTCGTAGCCTTAGCGTTCCGTTCAAAATTAAATTTAAAATTGAAGATTCAAGATTTAAAATTACATAGGTGGTTTTGTCCAATTTTATTGCCACAGATTTTTAGAATAAAAAAATAGGACATTTTTGCTTGCGGTTGTGCTTGCAAAAATGTCCTACTCTTTTAGAACTGTTATAGGTGGTTTGGGTTAATTAATACAAAACCCTTGCCTTGATGGTGTGTTTGACTTCTTTGAGATTGCGGAGAACCTCCTTGGAAGCATTTGCCTCCACGTCAAGAACAACATAGCCGATGTGCTCGTTGGTCTTGAGGTATTGACCGAGTATGTTGACATTCATTTTTGACAAATTGGTGTTGATTTCAGACAAGACGCCTGGCTCGTTTTTGTGGATGTGGAGGACACGGTGGGTCTCTTTGTTTTTGGGACGTTGCAAATTGAGTTCGGGTATGGTGATGCAACTAACTGTATTGCCCTTGTCCATAAAGTTGCTCAATTTGGTAGAAGCATCCATACCAATGTTCTCTTGTGCTTCTTGGGTAGAGCCGCCAATGTGGGGTGTCAAAATTACATTGTCGAGTCCTCGAAGGTCAGAGGTAAATTCTTCGTTTTTGGATTTGGGCTCAAGCGGATATACATCAATAGCTGCTCCTCTAAAGTATTTGCTTTCCAGTTTTTCTCTAAGAGCTTCTATTTCTACTACATTGCCTCGGCTGAGATTGATGAGAATACTACCTTCTTTCATTTTGTCGAGTGCCTCACGGTTCATCATATACTCTGTACTTTCGGTGGCTGGAACGTGGAGGGTAACAATGTCAGAAGTGCTTAATAACTCATCTAGGTCTTGACTCATAGCATTGCCCAAAGGAAGTTTGGGGGCAATGTCGTAATAACGTACCTTCATTCCCAATGCTTCTGCCAATACAGACACTTGTGAACCAATGTTGCCATAGCCGATGATGCCCAATGTTTTGCCTCTTAGTTCATAACTGTCTTTAGCATCTTTGAGCCAAATTCCTTTATGGGCGGCTTTGTCTCTTTCGGGAATGCGACGCATCAACATCACACATTCAGCAATGACCAATTCAGCAACAGAACGGGTATTGGAGTGGGGAGAGTTGAAGACAGCAATCCCTGCTTTTTGTGCATATTCCAAGTCTACTTGATTGGTGCCAATGCAAAAGCAACCAATCGCCATCAATTTTTCTGCTTGAGAAAGCACCTTTTCGGTCAATTGGGTTTTGGAACGGAGTCCAACCATATGGGCGTCTTTTAAACGCTCAATGAGTTCTGCCTCGGGTAGGGCAGTCTTGACATAGTCGATATTGGTATAACCCATTTTGTTAAAATTGTCTACCGCTGATTGATGGACACCTTCTAACAATAGGATTTTGATTTTGTCTTTTGGGTATGATGTTTTTTGAGTTTCCAATTTGGTTTGTTTATTTGGTGAAATTGTATTTTTATTGAATCGGCTTTATATACGGCATTGCTTACATTCTGTTTAGGCAATGCTTTCGCCAGCTTTGAGTTTCTCGGCATTTTCTGCCACTTTGAGGGCGTCAATGATGCCTTGAATGTCGCCTCCAATGATGCTATCTAAACTATAGAGGGTCAAGTTGATGCGATGATCGGTAACCCTGCCTTGTGGATAGTTGTAGGTTCTGATTTTTGCTGAACGGTCACCTGTAGAAACCATTGTTTTTCTTTTACTGGCGATTTCGGCTTGGTGTTTTTGCAATTCCTTTTCGTAGATGCGGCTGTACAACATTGTCATAGCGATTTCTCTGTTGCGCAACTGATTTCGGCTCTCTTGGCTTTCGGCAACAGTACCTGTAGGAATGTGGGTAATCCTTACAGCCGATTCGGTTTTGTTGACGTGCTGACCTCCTGCACCTGATGCACGATAGGTATCTATACGCAAATCAGCAGGATTGATGTTGACATCTACTTCTTCGGCTTCGGGTAAGACGGCTACTGATACAGCCGAGGTGTGTACCCGTCCTTGAGATTCGGTTTTGGGCACTCTTTGTACACGGTGAACGCCCGATTCGTATTTGAGGTCGCCATAAACGTTGTCACCAGAAACAGCCACTGAAACTTCCTTGAATCCACCCGCACTGCTTTCGTTTTGGGTAACGAGCTCTACTTTCCAACCTTTTTTCTCCATATATTTGGTATACATTCTAAAAAGGTCTCCTACAAAAATACCTGCTTCGTCTCCTCCTGTGCCAGCTCTAATTTCTAGTATGGCATTTTTGGAATCTTCGGGATCTTGAGGAATCAGCATATGTTTGATTTCCTCATCCATTTCGGTTTGGCGTTGGTTCAACTCATCCAATTCCATCTTCGCCATTTCCTTCATTTCGGGATCATCGTCGGTTTTGATAATTTCTTTGTTGTTTTGGATATTGCTCAAAACATTCTTGTATTCTTCAAGTGCATCTACGATGGGTTTGAGATCTTTGTACTCTTTGTTGAGTTCCTTGAAGCGTTTCATATCGTTTACTACGCCTGGGTCGCTCAACTGTTGTTCAACGTCCAACCATCGGTTTTTTATGGCTTCCAGTTTGTCTAGCATAAGGCTGCTCTTTTTTTAATAAGTTGCAAAAATACAAGATTGAAACATAAAAATTGAAAATTCTTTTTATCTGTCTATCTTTAGGGTGCTATGATGTATGAATATGGCCTTATTTTTTTATGGTGTTTTTTGTCTGCTAGTATTATGCCAGCGACTTCGGAACCATACTATATGGGCATAGTTGTTAAATATCAAAGCTTGTGGCTTCCTTTGCTTATGGCGACAGTTGGCAATACTTTGGGGGGAATGACTACCTTTTTTATTGGTCGCAAAGGAGCAGAGGTGGCACTCAAAAGAATGTCTGGGAAAAATCAAAAACGCTTTGAACGTGCATCGGGTATCATCAACAAATATGGGGCTTTTTCAATGATTCTCTCTTGGATACCCATATTGGGCGATGTATTGGTGACTGTGGGTGGGGCAATGAAACTGCCTATCCAAGCGTCGATTTTTTGGATGACTGTTGGTAAATTGGGACGTTATGTCTTGTTGGGTTTGGCAGCATTGGGATTGTGGAAGGGATTTGCATAAAATACAGCATAAATTAAAGGAATAACATGACACTTATATATAGGGTAAAATAGGTATGTTTGTTCAGTTGACAAATTGGGTTTCTTCTATTGGATTGGATGAGGGTTTGCCACTACTCACCCAAAAGAAGATTCGTTTGTTGAATCAAATTCTTGTAATAGTCCTTACCTTTGTATTGTACTTTTTTATTTTTTCCTTTGTTTTTCATTCAGGATTAGGGGCACCTTACCTCATCTTTTTATTGTTGGTAATTGTAGGGATATTGTATTTACAATATAGGAAAAGGTATTGGTGGGTTGCTTTCTTGGTGGCTATTTTGAGTCCGCTTTTTATTATGGCAACAGTTATGTTGTATGGTAGGGCAGTGCTTTTGGAACCTTATTATTTACTCTTAATCATTGCTGCTTTCTTTTTTCTACCTGAAAAGAAACAACAGCTCTTAATGGCGGCTTGGACGATATTGACGTACTTGCTTGGGATGCTCTATACCTATTATTTTGATAGCCTGTTTGCTTCCAATGTAACCAGTAGGGGACAGATATTCATTTTTCTCTCTGCTTCAGTAGCTTGTGTCTTGGTTTTGTTGAGCTTTATTCGGGAAAATCGCTTGCATGAGCAAAAATCAAAAGAGTTGCGCCATTCCTTGGAACGGAACAATATTAGATTGGGGAAGATGAACGAAGAACTAGAACGCTATGTCTACATTTTTTCCCACGATCTCAAAACACCCATTCGGAATGTGGTTAGCTTTCTTGATTTATTAGAAAATGAGTTGGGAGAGGAGGAGCGTACTGCTGTGTTGGAATATCTGGCATTTGCGAGAAGAGGGGCGTTGAAAATTGATTCGGTGGTGGAAGATTTGAAGACCTATGCGCAAATGGAGAAAAAAGACGACAAACAAACAGAGCTCAAACTCAATGACTTGATTGCAGAAATAAAACTTGGCTTGCAATCCAAATTGGAACAATCGAATGGACAAATTAAAGTGACTTCTCTACCAAATATCTATGCCAATAAAGTACAAATGCGTTCGCTCTTTCAAAATCTCATCGAAAATGGTCTCAAGTACAATCGGAGTTCAGCTCCCTTGATTGAATTGGGCTGGAAAAAAGGGGACAATTCTTTTCAAATCTTTGTCAAAGACAATGGTATTGGAATAGCAACTGAAAACTACAGTAAGGTATTTGAGATGCTGGGTCGCCTCCACCACAAAGACGAGTTTGAAGGTTCAGGCATTGGCTTGGCTCTCTGTAAAAAAATTGTGGAGGAACATGAGGGCAACATCCACATCAAATCTATAGTGGGAACAGGTAGTACGTTCTGGATAGAGTTTCCTTTGTATATGTTGAAATAATTGGATTGGGACGGAACGTTTGTTTTTTCAATCGTTCGGGAGTCCCCGCTATCCATTCCAAGCTTGTGGGCGCAAAATTTTGCGCCCTTACACAAGGCTTTCCATTACTATCGGGCGTAGGCATCGGTTCTTGGGGAGCTGCGTCGGTTCTTTTTTCTATCCGCTTCAGGCTATGCGATTGTTTTGGGCACCCACAATCCCGATGTTCGGGATTACGGGTTTTGTGTTTGGGCATCTGCAATCCCGATGTTCGGGATTACGGGTTTTGCCATTCGGTTTGGGCGGCTTGGAAATCTTTGGTGAATGCTGCCTTGTCCCACATTTTTGCCAACAATTGATGGGCTAATTTTCGGGATGCCTCTTCGTCGCTGGGGTAATGGACTCCCAATATTTCTCTTGAAAATCCAATTTTGTAGGCGACTTCCAAAAAATCTTTTCTTTTTTCGGGCATCAATTCGCTCAATATGTATGCCTGCATATATGCCCATAAGGTGTGACCACTCGCAAATGATGAGGACGACATTTTCTTTAAGGGTTGTAAGGCACTGTCTAATTGACGGGGTCTGGCTCTTAAAAAATGATTCTTTGCTGTAAACTCGGTGATGCGCATTTCTTTCATAATATTGTCTAATAACTTTTGTGTTTTGGGATATTTTTGGGGATTGAATTGTTTGCCCAATACTTCGTAGACTTCAAAAAAGAGGTCTTCATCTTTTCGCATTCCAATCAAGGGGAAGTAGACGATGTCGTGCATACGCAATGCTTCTGCGACTTGCTCGGGTGTTCTGCTTTCTTGTAGTGCTAATAAAAAATCTAATTCGGCTCTTGTTTGTTTGGAGCTATTGGCAGGTGGTTTAAAGTTTTGTATGAGTTGGTTGATTTCTGCTCTTTCTAAGTAGGCGGGAGAGAATAATTTGATGGTGAGTTTGTGTGCTTGATCGGGGAATTTTATTTCGTCCAAGTGTTTGTTGTGTTGTTCTGGTGTTGGTGACAATTCGCTCAATGCTTTGTAATGTGTGGGAGGTGTTTGGTCGATTTTTTTTAAGGCTGGAATGCTTACGCCTGTTGACTCAGTTTGAGAGGTACAAGACAAAAATAACAAATGTAAAAAGGCAATGACAAATAATGGTAAGAGTGCTTTCTTTTTAGGTTTTAAAATTAAATTTTTCATTCTAGGTAAATTTTAATGATGATGTATTAAACTTTACCTTGTAGTCTTTTGGGAGGCCTTAAAAGATTCAAATTTATATTTCTACTTCAAATTTTTTGATAATTTTAACCAATTCCAAAGGGAAATTGTGATTGGGTTTTAGCTTCGCACCAATGACTTCGCCTTTTGTATTGTATTCTAAATCAGTTGATTGTAAAGCTATTTCCTTTATTTTTTTTCTTGCTCGAAGAATTCTTGATTTAACATTTTCATAACTTAAATTTAATTGATTGGCGATTTCTTTTTGTGGTATGTTGTACAGATCGCTTAAAATTAAAGGGGTGCTGTATTTTTCGGGAAGCAATCCTTTGATGATTGGTTCTACTATATCGCATATACAATCTTCAAAATCTTCTTGCTCGGTATGAGCAAAATTTAATTCTGAAGCATTGGATTTGTATTGCTTCTTAAAGTGGTCGGCTATGGTGTTTCGACTAACTTGAAACAACCAATTTTTGGGATTTCTGATTTCTTTGCCGTTTTGAATGTTTTTATGCAATTCCAAGCTGACTGTTTGTAAAATGTCATCTACTTCTTGTTGAGGTACTTTGACCGAAACAAAGTTTTTGAGGGCGGGATAATGCGCATTCCAAATTTTTTCAAATTCCATAGATAAGGTTTTATTACTTTTAACGAATATTTTTGTAGGATATTTGATTGAGAAAATTCACGAATTTTCTCAACAGAATTTTGTAGGCAAAACGAAGGACTACTCGTTTTCCGCTACGCCTGATGGGAGTGGTACCTGCCGCCGAGATAGCCCCATGAGACAAGGAGGAACGATGGCTGACGTAAGGAAGACTAGCTCCGACTATGGCGAATGGGCTAGGGAGGTGGCAAGTACAAACGGACAGCAGGGAGACCCGAACAAACGAAGGAGACAGCGTTCCGTACTATTCGTTTTAAATTTAAACTTAGGATACAATCTCCGTTTCCAACATAGCAATGCCTTCGCTAATCAATGTTTTTAATTTTGGATGTTCGACAATTAAATCATTTAGTTTTTGGGTAATTGCTGTATTTAAATTTTCGTCTTTGGTGAGCTCGAGCATTTCTAAAAGGAGTAGCCACTCTTGGGGATATTCCTTTTGAATCAGCTCGAACATTTGTTGTAATTGGGCTTCGTCTTGAATGTTTTCTTCCCTTAATTGGCGTAGCTTGGCATATTGCTTTTCTAAATTTAAAATGGATGACGACTTATCGGGTTTGATGGTATATACCTTGGATGCTTCGTACAAATTGGGGAATGAATCGTGGTCGGCTGCACCAGCATAGGCAGAAATGATTTTGCTACCAACCGCCATATTGAAAATGCCATCTTCGGGTTTGAACAAGATTTCTTCTTGGTAGGTAACGGTACAATCTTTGAGACGAATGAGCATCAATTTGCCTTGGATATTTCGGATACCTGTAATGTTTAAACCCTCCACTTTGATGCCGCTTTCAAATTCAAATGAGAGCCATTTGCCATCGTAAAAGTTGTAGGCTTTGAGGTCAAATGGCCCCATATCTTCGATGGGTAAATTGATGTTTTTGAGCTTGCCCAAAGGAGAACAAATGCCATTGGGATGCTGCTTGATGCCGTGTCCAATCAATTCTTTTTCTCGGTAGGCAAGGGCACTTGCTCCCTCAGTTTTGAAAAAGATGACTTGCTTGTCTTCGTTCAATAAGACACGAGTAAATTGACCTGAGATTTGAAGCCCTGTATTGAGTTCGATGGTGCCAACCATTTGGGATTCGATGAGTTTTTGAAGTCCTTTGGCTCCGCCTTTACGCAAACTGAGGGTATTGGCAAATTCTTCGAGTACTTCCATTAGGTAGGAAAAGTCGGGGGTGACATACAATTGGGGTTGCGGTTTGGTGATGTCGAATTCTTGTTTGCTGGCTTCGATGGAGTAGGGCAGTTTTTTGACTTCCTCACTCATACACCATTTGCTTTCACCTATGGACGAGAGCAGACCTGCGCCGTATATTTTGGGATTGTCCATATCACCTATGAGTCCGTATTCGACGCTCCACCATTGGAGGTTGCGCATTTGTGCCATTTCGGAGAGTTCGACTTCCATTTTTTGTAAGCGGTCCACTTCTTGGGCGGCGGCTTCAATTTCTTGTTCGTCTATGCCTTCGGCTTCTTTTAGGATGGATAGTTTTCGGACGGCTTCGTATAGGTCAATGTCGTGTCTGGAGAGAATGGATTTGGCTCCAACATCTCCCAAGCGTCTGAGGTATTCGGCATAGTCTGGATTGGCAATGATGGGGGCGTGTCCTGCTGCTTCGTGAACGATGTCGGGAGCGGGTGTGTATTCGATGTTTTCTAGTTGGCGGATGTCAGAGGCAATGACCAAGACTTTGTAGGCTTGAAACTCCATAAAGGCATTGGGTGGGATAAAGCCATCGACTGCAACGGCTACCCAACCGATTTCTTTGAGGATGCGGTTCATACCATACATACTTGGAATTTCTTCGATGCCGATGCCTGTTTGGCGTAGGCCGTCTACATAGGATTGGTGGGCAACTTTGGAGAGGTAACTCACGTTTTTTCTCATCACATACCGCCATACTGCTTGATTGATGGGGGTATAGTCCCCATAATTCTGGGGTTTGATGAATTGTTTGAGGTGTTTGGGTAAGCGGTCGATGAGTTCGTTGCTTTCGTATGCTGGTTTGTG
>JAHDIA010000784.1 GCA_020631035.1 Chitinophagales bacterium
TTTGGGGTGGTTCCTGTTCGGGCACCCACAAGGGATGCCCCTACGTTTTTTGGGGGTCCTGTTCGGACATCCCGACCTTCGGGATGCCTCTACGGCATATTCACAATTGGGATGAATATATTATGTTCGCCATAGGCGCAACAACAACATTTCAATCAAAAGGAATGCTAGGACTGCAATGAGGCACCATTTCCAAAGGGTAACGCCTTTGTTGATTTCTCCAATTTCGACTTTTAGGTCGGTATTGTCGTTGTCTAGAAAGTTTATGTTGTCTGTATTGTATCTGTCTTTGAGTTCGTTTGGTGAAAAATACTCTAGTATGGACTCTTTTCTGTTGAAGTTGAATCCAAAATAGGCCAGTGGTAAATTGGCATTTTTGAATAACTCGAAGAAACCAGGGCTTTTAACTTGGTTGTTGATGCTCAATACAGCTTTGTTGCCAATCACTTTTTGTCCTGGGATGAACTCATTTTCTCCGCTTTTCATTTTCATTACACTTTCGGCATCACTGCTTGCCATATCTTTGAGGTTTTTGACTTCTACGATATTGTCTTCGCCTATGTTGTAGGCGAGTTTTTGGACGTCTCCACCTACTAGGGCAATTCGGTAAATCATTGGTACAAAGATGGCGTGTGATGGTAAGTTGCTCACTTTATCATCTAGGGGTACTGCTGATAAATATAGCTTACCCGATTTGACATTGTATTTGCCTAAGAAAGTACTGCCATCATTGAATTTGAGGAGGCTTTCTTCTCCTGCTCCTGAGAAACGAGTCATTTCAAAGCTCTGGCTGGATTTGGGTAAATCTATATTGCGAGGCATTCGTTCAAATACATTGTTGAATACTTCTTGTTTGACATTGATGCTGGCAATTTGTTTGTCTTTGGTTTCCAAT
Organism: Chitinophagales bacterium; assembly: GCA_020631035.1. Lineage (GTDB taxonomy): Bacteria > Bacteroidota > Bacteroidia > Chitinophagales > UBA2359 > JAHDGP01. The sequence continues at coordinate 896 of JAHDIA010000784.1, forward strand.
GCTCCATAGGTATTTACCCTCATAGACTTTAAAAATTGGTTGTAGGCATTCATATCAGCATTGAGAGCTGGAAAAACCAGTACACTCCCCCCTCGTTCTAAGAACTGCTTTAATTCGAATGCCAAACCTGAAGAAATACTCTTGACATTGTTGAGGACAATCAATCTGTATTTATTGAAATCGGAATAGTTGAGTTGGTTGACTGATTGATTGGTCATTGTAAAATAGCTATCTCCATCGAATAAGGCATTAACAAAGCGGTTGTTTTTGCTTTCGTTTATGGATAAGACGTTTACTTTTTCATCTATGTAAAAAGTCAAGAAGTAGCTATCATCGTGTTCGATTGGGTAGTCTGTTAGACTAAGTTCAGCCTTGTGCCATCCACCTTGAGGAACACTAAAATTGATGGTGTCTATTTTGGTGGCTTTTGCTTTTAGATCAAAATCTTTGAGTGCCTTGATTTGGTCATTGATTTTGAGGGTCAACTTAGAGTTGGAGACATCAGCTGAACCTGTGTTGTTGAGTCTGAAAACGAGTTGGTTGGTTTCGTTTATCATTTGGACAGGTGACTCGAACCAGGCTGTATCAATGAATACGTTTTGTTGTTCTACGGCTTGTAATGGAATAAAATAGTATTTGTAGCTTGTATCTGTTTCAGCATCTACGATGTTCTTTTGAAAATCAGAGATGAGGAAAATGTTTTTTTGTTCCAGGTTTGATTCTGCCAGCACTTGCTTTTGGCGGTCGGTAATGGTTGACAATGTTTGGACATTGGGACTGGTTTGTATTTCGTCCAAATATGTAAGAAACTCTTCTCGACTGAGCAAGCGTTGGTGTTTGCCTTCGACATCGTTGGTAATGAGTTGGAAACGGTCGCTTGGTCCAAAAGCATTGGCGATTTCTCTTGCCTTGAACTTTGCTTTTTCAATGAGCGAGACGTCGTTGCTGGTAGCATTCATACTTTGGGAATTGTCCACATAAATGCTGACAGCCTTATTGCCTTTGACAATTTCGGTTTCTTCTCTTGGGATAAAGGGTTGGGCAAATGCCAATACCAAAAATGCCAATGCCAAGAGTCGTGAAAGCAATACCAACCAATGTTTGAGTCGAGAGCGATTGGCTTTTTCCTCTTTGACTTCCTTTAATTGTTTGACATTGGTAAAATAGACTTTCTTGTACCGTCTAAAATTGAATAGATGGATAATGATTGGAATCAGTAATGCCAATAATGCCCACAAGAAAGAGGGAAAAACAAAGTTCATTTTATTTTTTGGTAGTTTTAAACGGAAATAAGCTACAAATTTTTCACAATCTGTTGAATAATCTTTTTAATTAGGATTAATTAACTTTTGGATAGGTGTTTTTGCGTCTAGGCTTCGCCTGGTGGTGGTCCGCCAAAATTGATGGGGGGGACGTTTTGTTGTTGGTCCAGATCTTTGATGGCTCCATTTTCGGCTTCGTATTTTTTGATGTTGCCTACGAGTACTCGCATCAATCTTTTGGCGTGTACAGGTGACATTACAATTCTTGATTTGACTCTTGCTTTGCGTACACCTGGCAATAGACGTATGTAGTCAAAAATAAATTCTGTATTGGAGTGCGAAACAATTGCCAAATTGGAGTAAATACCTTCGGCTATGTTGTCTGGCAATTCTATGTTGAGTTTGTTTTGATTGGGGTTAGGGGTGTTTTTGTTTTCTTCTGACATGTTTTATTTTTTATTTATGATGTGGCATCTGTATAATGGTGCCTGTACAATTGGGCATCCGCAAGGGATGTCATATGTGGGCAAACACATAGGTTTGCCCCTAC
>JAHDIA010000035.1:0-2260 GCA_020631035.1 Chitinophagales bacterium
GGGGTTGTTTTGAATGGCTTCCAATATCTTGTATTCTTCTAAATATTTAAGGGTACGAATGCTGTCTTCCCCTCCAATATTGCTAAAGATAGCCTTGATGTTGGGGTCAGTCAAAGCCTCCAACAAATCCTGTACCCTTGCTTCTGGATGCTCATAAATCCATTTAGCTGATTTGAGGGCATTGGTGGTTTCTATCACCTCTACACCAAAATTTTCCTGTAGTTGTTGTTTACCTATTTGGTAGCGATGGGGAATGTCACCAGCTCCTCCCCACGAAAGGGAGATGGTGGCGATTTTATCGCCTGGATTTAGCTTTTTAGGTTTAATCATTGTTATTTGTGTTTTTATAATCTTGTTAGGACAAGCCAACTGCTATTTATTGGATAGCTAAGGCTAAGATAGTAATGCCTACTATCTGGAAATTTTCCTTCCAACTCCTACAACATTTTCAATGACACCTGTTACCACAGAAATAAGCACACCCATAATCAAGGCCCATAAAAATCCGTAAAAAGGACCATAAATGGCAAAACCATCTACCAAGTAATCAACCAACATCAACATCAATGCATTGATGATAAGGGAAAACAATCCCAAAGACACAAAGTTAATGGGCAATGTCAACGCCTTAACCACTGGGCGAATAAAGGCATTAACCAAGCCCAATACAGCAGCCGTAATGGCAGCCGTAGTAAAGGAGTCTACCATAATGTGTTCAGGTAAAAAATGGGCAATGCCATAAATGGTAATGGCACTAATCAGCAGCGAAATAAATAGTCTTTTCATTTGTCAATTATCTTTAAATTACCAAATTTCGTCAATATCGCAACTCTCTATGCCTTCGGTTTGCATCAAATGCAATTGTTTTTCTGTATAATCTGAAGGATTGACAGGCTGAAAACGTACCCGACCATAAGAGTAAATTTGTTTTTCCAAATTGTGTATCATCAACTGAGCCTCTTCTTGATTTAGCAATAAATTACCCTTGATAGAAGGACCTAAGGCGGATGAGGTATAGGAATCTTTTTTGAACCACAAAATCATTGGTTCAGCATAAGAACGTTCTCTAGAAAATAATTGTTCCACAGGAACGCATTCTCCATCGGTCATTCCCTCCAAAATCTCTCGAATTTGCTCTAGATTGTGCTGGGCTTCAACCAATTGCAATTGGTATACTTGATCCAAAGTACTGCTAAGATCACTGGCAATCAAAGTCTTTAGCTCTCGAATACGGGCATAAGCCGCTTCGTAAAAGAAATACAACTGCCTTGGGCTATTAAAAATTTTATATGGATTGTTCATAAAGCTTTTTTCTATCAATTGTAAAAGTAACAAACTGTCATCTCAAATTCAAAAAACCTACATAAAGCTTATGCAAGCTTACATAGTAGCTTTTTTATTATACACCATTATCAAAAATGGCTATTTTGTTAACTGAAAGTAAACATTAACATTAATGTCAACAACAATGAAGAAAACCTGCTACTTAGTTTTAAGCTTATTTTTGGGAATTTCTTTGGTAGGGAATGCCCAAGTCAGAATAAGCGAATATTCTGCTTCAAATATGAACCAATTCCCAGACAATTATCTTAAGTATGAAGATTGGATAGAGCTACACAACACAAGCAATGAAGACATAGACATTAGTCAATGGGGTATTTCAGACAAAGTAAACAATCCTGCTAAATGGCAATTTCCAGATTCTACCATCATTCCTGCCAATACTTATTTGGTGGTCTGGTGTTCGGGTAGAGATACCACATTGTATGGACACTACCACACCAACTTCAAATTGACACAAACCAAAGGGAATGAATATGTTGTATTGACTCGACCAGATACGACCATAGTCGAAAGCCACGCATTAGAAATCACCCATTTGGGGCATTCTCGTATCAAAGACGAAAATGGTGTCTGGAAAATTTGTACCAATCCTGTTATTGGAGCTTTTGTAGATGAAAGTGCTATTTACGAAGATTATACAGAAGAACCAACAATAAGCTTAGAAGCTGGTTTTTATACAGAACAACAAACCGTCACCATCGAAAGTACAGAAGAGGAGGCAGTTATACGATATACAACTGATGGCAATGCCCCCACACAGTTTTCGCCCGAATACACAGAACCTTTAATAATAGATGAAACCCAAGTGGTCAAAGCAAGAGTTTTTAGCAACAAACTCAATGTTTTACCAGGAAAGATTGCTTTCAAAACCTACTTTATGAATGAGGAGTTTACTTTGCCTGTGTTCTCTGTAGCA
>JAHDIA010000035.1:2270-16802 GCA_020631035.1 Chitinophagales bacterium
GCAGGAGAAATTCGTCCCATCGGTTCCATTGAGTATTTTAGCGCAGCTGAAGAGCTACTGGCTACTTCATATGGCGAACTCAATCGACATGGACAAGATTCTTGGGTCAATCCACATCGTAGTCTCGATTGGGTATCCAGAGACGAAATGGGCTATTCCAAAGCGGTACAAGCCAAGCTTTTCAATTATTCAGATCGTGACGAATACCAACGTTTTATGATGCGTGCCTCTGGCGACGACAACTACCCAGCCATCAATGACGATGCCCACGAAGGCAGTACGCATGTTAGAGACGAATATGTACACACCCTTGCTCAAACGGGCAATCTAAAAATGGACCTTAGAGCTGTCGAAAGGGTCATCGTTTTCCTAAATGGAGACTATTGGGGAGTATATGGACTAAGAGAACGTCCTGTTGACCACGACTATACCCAAGAGGTTTATGACCAGGACAAATACCATCTCCAATACATCCTTACTTGGGGAAATACCTGGACAGAATACGGTGGTCAACAAGCACTCGACGACTGGTTAGAACTGCGGGATTTTGTCCTAAGCAATGATATGGGAGACTCGACCAATTACCAATACTTCAAAGACCAGTTCCAAGTACAAAGCCTCATTGATTTTATGATCATCAACCTAGCAGTAGTATCCTCTGACTGGCTCAATTACAATACAGCCTGGTGGAGGGGAATTCACCCAGATGGTGGTCACAAAAAATGGGGTTACTCTCTTTGGGACAATGATGCAACCTTCGATTACTACATCAATTACAGTGGGGTACCCAATACCGATCCCGATGCAGTCCCTTGCGACATCGAAGAAATTGGAGAATATATGGATGAGTTTTTTGGAGAGTCCGAACCCATCGAACATCCCGACAGTTGCGAAACCATTCTCAATGGTTCTTGTCCCTATCCACCAACCGACAGCATTTTCTTAGCAACCATTCAATTTGATTCATACTGTTGTGATGGAGATTGGGACAATGATTGCCAAAACATTTACAATTACATTGAATCCTTAATGATAGATATTGACCCAGAGACTTGTCCAACGATAATCAATGGTTCTAGCCCTTATCCTGCAACAGATAGTATTTTTGTACAAACCATTATGCAAGATCCCTATTGTTGCGAAACGGATTGGGATGGCATTTGTCAAGGTATATACGACGATTTACTGAATAATCCAGGAAGTGGTACAGTACCTGGCAATGGTGCAGGAGAAGAAGTAACCATTGGAGGCAATGTAGGCAAACACGAAAAAATATTTTTAAAATTACAAGAAGAAAGCACTGAATTTAGACAACTCTATTACTCCCGTCAAGCCGATTTGATGAACACTGTTTTCTCTTGTGAAAATATGATGCATACACTCGACTCTTTACTGGCGATCATCGAACCCGAAATGCCCAGACAAATCGAAAGATGGGGCGGATCTATGGACGAGTGGAGAGACAATGTCGAAACCCTCAAAAGCTTTGTCGAACAACGCTGCCAATTGATGGATGATGGCATAGTCGAATGTTACCAACTAACAGGGCCATTCAATGTAGTAGTAGATGTACAACCCCAAGGAGCAGGAACAGTTGAGTTCAACACCTTAAACCTCAATACATTCCCTTGGTCGGGCGATTACTTTGGCGGTATGCAAAACCTCGTCGAAACCCAAACCACCGATGACAGCCTATACACTTTTAGCCATTGGGAAACCACCAACGGAAGCACCATTTTCCCCGATTCATCCCAAACCAATATCGCCATCAGTATTGCCCAAGCCGATACACTCATTGCTGTATTCGACTCCATCATCATCGAAATAGATACGATGGAAATAGACACAATGGAAGTCGACACGATGGAAATAGACACGATGGGAATGGATACCATTTCAGCTTTGACACAATTGGCGAGCAATCTAGCATTCACCCTAGCCCCTAACCCAACGAAGGGATATGCGACACTCAGCTACGAATTGTCACAAGCAGCCAAAATTGAAGTAGATCTGTATTCCATCTTAGGCAATCACCTAATCCACTACCCACAAGCAAGCGGCAAACGCAACAAAGGGCAACACCAAGACCGCCTCAATCTAAGCGAACTATCAGCAGGAGCCTACCTCCTACACATCAAAGTCAACGAACACCAAAAAGTATTGCCCATAATGCTAATCGACTAAACCCAAAGGTGTCACCTTTCTTATATTTAAATTTCGTATAAAAAAAGATCATCAAAGGTGACACCTTTTATTTATAATTTAATTTCTATATTTTTTGAACGGAACGCAAGCAGCTTCGTTTGACAGTGTCTCCCTGCCATCCGCTTTTGCATGGCAACCGCTTCTGTCAGGCGTAGGCATCGTTTCTTTTTGCCTTCCGTCGGCTCTTTCATCCATCCGCTACATCCTACACAAGAAATCTCTTTCTTTACCAAAATGTCTCTTCGACCGCAGCGGATCGGAGAGGCGAACCTCACAGATATAAAATGAGATAGGAGAACACTGTCAAAAATTTAATAGATGTCCTTTCGACCAAGGCGGATCGGAGAGGCGCACCTCAAAGCTATGACCTGAGATAGGAGAGTTCGTTCGATAACCTACATACGAAATAAGAGATTACTTAACTTTTTCTATCCTTTATGTTAAGCCCTTTTAATTTTGTCTAGTACCTAAACCCGAAAGCTTACTCCCTCCCCATATCATAGCCCTCTCCATTTCAGTCGAGGGGACGTTTTTATTCTTTAATAATGATTTTCAAAGGTGACACCTTTTTTTTCTACAAAAGAAGCGCAGGATGTAGCGTAAGGAAAACAGCCACGACGAAGGACCCAAAGCAGCGAACCTACGCCCGATTGCAATGGATATGCCGATTATTCCTGTACGGGCATCCTTTATGGGTGCCCCCACGAACCACTAGGAATCAAACCAAACGAACCAAACACCCACTCACCAAATCGGCATAGAAATGTAAAGCGGGGACTCGACTTGCAAACGAAGCCCAAATGTTCCGTACAAAAAAGGGAGAATTAGGCAATCCCACCAAGGAATCTTGAATCTCTAAAAAGCAATCCCACCAAGGAATTTTAAATTTTGAATCTTCAATCTTAAATCCTCAACCTCGCCTGCGGCCCAACATCCTGCGACGCAAAATCCCCTGCCAGATATTGATAATAAGCAGAAATCGCAATCATCCCCGCATTGTCGGTACAATATTGGAATTGAGGAATATAGACATTCCATTTTTGTTTGACAGCCAATTCTTGCAAGGCATTCCGCAATCCCGAATTAGCAGACACCCCACCCGCAATCGCAACATCACGAATGCCCATTTGCTTCGCTGCTTTGATTAAGTTTTTGAGCAGAATAGCAATGATGGTCGATTGAACCGAAGCACACAAATCGTTGAGATTTTCTTGGATAAAATTGGGATTTAATTTTTCCTGTTTTTGGAGAAAATACAAAACCGAAGTCTTGAGTCCACTAAAACTATAATCCAAATTGGGGACTCTTGGTTTGGCAAATTCAAAGGCTTTAGGATTGCCTTCTTTGGCAAGTTTGTCCACCATCGGACCGCCAGGGTAGGGCAGCCCAAACATTTTGGCAGATTTGTCGAAGGCTTCTCCTGCGGCATCATCTATGGTTTGCCCAATGACTTTCATTTTAAGGTAGTCCTCGACCAAGACAATTTGGGTATGGCCGCCCGAAACTGTTAAGCACAAAAAAGGAAAAGGCGGTTTGGGATCGTCAATAAAGTGGGCGAGAACGTGGGCCTTCATATGGTGTACAGTAATGATGGGAATGTCCAATGCCAATGCCAGTCCCTTGCCGAAAGTACAACCCACTAAAAGCGAACCCAACAAACCAGGTCCTACAGTAAATGCAATGGCACTCAATTCTTCTTGAGAAATATTGGCTTTTTTGAGGGCTTGATCTACAACTGGCACGATATTTTTTTCATGATCTCTTGAGGCCAATTCGGGGACAACTCCCCCATAGGCTTTGTGGACTTCTTGATTGGCAATGAGGTTGGACAAAACCACCCCATCTTTGCAGATGGCAGCCGAAGTATCATCACAAGAAGATTCAATTGCTAAAATGCTTATACTCATCAATAAAAAATTGTCAAAGAATGAAAATTAGAAATAAATAATGGTAAAAATAAAAACCTTAAAATATGGTCAAATTTACCACCATTTTTGTATTATATGCGTTATTCATGTAAAATAAGGCTTCTTTTATAATTTTGGGAGAGTGGTTCTTGAACAAATAGTAGGGAGCCGCAGGCGACTGGATAGCTTGTTTAAGAACTAGCTCTCTTTCGCAAAAATTGTAAAAGAATGAACTAAGGTATCCTTAAACTTATTCCTAGTCAAAAAATCAAACTAAGTCACAGTTAAATCCAAGCTTAATTGTTCAAGACAAAAAAATATACACTAGCACTACTTTGCGGAATCATCGCACTCATCCTATTCATTTTGGGTTTGGTGGTGTTAATGGGATTGCCTGCTTCTCAAAAGTGGCTGGTAGAGACTTATTTGGACAAGTTGAGTAAGGACCTCAATACAGAGATCAGTTTTACAGATGCCAAAATTGATGTATTCAATGGCATCCATTTTGACAATCTGTACATCGAAGACCAACAGGGCGATACCCTTCTGTATGCCCGTTATTTTGATGGAGCCATTAAAAGACTCGATCCTTTTGGACCAGCTTTGCAATTGGGTGATCTTGTGTTAGAAGATGTATGGTTCAATGGCTACCGAATTGATAAGTCAACCTACAACTTTCAATTTTTAATTGACCATTTTAAAGGAGAGAAAAAAGAAAAAGAAGATACCACCAAAAATCCTATCAACTTTGATTTGGGCTTGGAGCAAGTGTTGCTCAAAAACATTCGCTTCAACCTCAATGACGATTTTGACGAAAAATGGATGACTGTCAATTTAGATGAATTACATGCACAAGTAGACACCCTCAACTTACGAAAGACTACCCTCGACTTGGATTCCCTCAAGATAACTGCTCCTTATTTTAGTTTGATAGACAATCAAAAAAGTGATGATGATGAGGAGGAGGAAAAAGAGGAAGAGAAAAAAGAAGAGCTAGACAATGTGCCTTTTAAATTTTTGGATATGGGCGACTGGAGATTCCTTTCTGACGCAGTTGAATTGGCAGAGGGAACTTGTATCATTCAATTGGGCAAACCTGTATTTGTCAACAATGGAAGCATTGATTACAAAAACCTGGACATCACCAACATCAACGCCAAAAGCAATACCTTTGTTTTTGAAGAAGACACCATTCGGACTCAAGTGGAAAGTGCTTCTCTAGAAGAAATTTCAGGGTTTAAATTAAACAATGCAACAACAGCCTTGACATTTTCAGATACTTATTTGCATTTGAAGGACTACAAATTCAAAACTCCCTACAGTGAATTACAGAATGACTTAGAATTCAAATACAGAGAACTCGTAGATTGGGAAGACTTTCCCAATACTGTAAAAATGAAACTCAACTTTGAAGATTCTCGCATAGGTATCAAAGACATAGAGTACTTTATCCCCAACTTGGCAGAAAAATTGGACCCCGTAACCAAATTGAGAGAATTGAATTTGTCTGGAAAGATAAAGGGGAAAGTCAATAACCTCAGAGGGGATGACATTGTGGTCAAGGCAGGCGATTTTACTTATATGGAAGGTCGGGTGCGTTTGAGAGGCTTACCTGATATAGAAAATACCTTTATTGATTTCAAACTCAACAAACTCCAAACAAGAACGGAAGACATTTTAGCCTTTTTCCCAAAACTCAAGTTTCCCAAAGGTTATGAGAAATTGGGCCTCATAGACTTTAAAGGAACCTTTACAGGTTTCCCCAACGATTTTGTTGCTGATGGGGTGATGCAAACCGAAATAGGAACAGTTACCACCGACCTCAATATGGAAATTGACAACATTGCCCGTTATTCGGGAGACTTAAAGCTCAAAGATTTTGATCTCAAAAAGTTTCTCAACAACGAGCAGTTTGGCATTGCCTCTTTTTCGTCCACCATTAATGGACAAGGACTGAGAACCGATGAACTCAATGTCCGAATAAAAGGCAATATAGAACGATTTGATTACAAAGGTTATGAATACAACAACATATTGGTTGATGGTAGTGTTGATCGCAAACTCTTTAGAGGATTGTTTATTGCCAATGACGAAAACTTTGATCTCAACTTTGAAGGAGAGGTAGATTTTAATGAAGAGGTACCACAGTTTGGTTTCAAAACGGATGTGTTTGCGATGGATCTTCAAAAGCTTAACCTAATCAAAGAACCCATGACCATTAGTGGAAAGGCAGATTTAGACTTTGTAGGTAACAACATCGACAATATTGTAGGTACAGGGGACTTCTCTAGTTTTAGAGTGACCAGAGGAGACAGTACTTATCATTTTAAAGATGTAGCTTTTGTATCCGCAATAGACTCAAGTGGTAGAAATTTGGAACTAGAGTCTGAAGAATTATCAGCCTACTTTCAAGGGGATTTTAGTTTTAAGGAATTGCCCAACAAACTCAAGCGTTTTCTCAATATCTATTTCCCTTATAGATTTGCAGAGACTTATGCATCAGACAATGACGCCATCATTGATTTTGGGATAGAGATACACAAACCCTTAGGGTTTACGACACTCTTTCACCACAATTTTAAATACTTGAGTGAGGGAAGTATAGAAGGTTCCTTCAATGATGCCTATCGTGAATTGTCTTTGGATGTTGATATTCCCAAAGCCATATACAGCAATATCCAATTTGATTCTCTAAAGCTACAAGCTCAATCCAATGTCAATAGTCTCAATGCACAGGTAGATTTGAGAAAACTTAGTAGTGGTAGCCAATACCTTAACTATATTAGCCTTGAGGGGGAAGTATTTAGAGACACAATTGATTTTGATTTACAGGTCGAAAAAGATTCGGCTTTTAATAATTTGCGTTTTGATGGACAAGTGTATACTCATTCAGATACACTTAGCTTGGATGTGAGAACTATGGACCTCAAGGTGGCCAATGAACATTGGGTGGCAGAGGAGGGATTGTTGGTATTTTTAAACCAAGACAATTACTACCTGGAAGATTTTCAATTGGAACACGAAAATCAAACTGTTTCATTGCAAGCCATTGCTAGTGAATTGATTAATAAAAACGAAGCACAAGTTAATATTGGGGGTATAGACCTTTCAGAATTGATGCAACTCCTCAATCAAGAAGGATTACAAATGGACGGAAAGGCAAGTGGTTTTGTCAAAGCTCAAAATCCATTTGGCGCACCTGTTTTTACAGGAGACATCACGGTAGACGATTTTGTGTTTAAAAATCAATTACTAGGTCAAACCATTCTAAAAGCTGAAAAGTTACCCAAAGCAACAGTGGTGGATCTCAGTGCCTCTGTTGAAGGCGAAGGCTATAAGCTTCAAGCTAGTGGGGTTTTTGATATGGGAATCGTGGGAGTCAAAGAAGACGATTTCTTAGATTTAGACGTAGAGATTGACACTGCCTCACTTGATTTTATGGAAGGACTCATTACCGATGCCATCTCCCAAACACATGGTTGGGGCAAAGGAGAAGTGACCGTTTCGGGTAATCCAACTTCCCCTGACCTTCTGGGGCAATTAGAAGTATATGATGCAGGGACAACCATCAATTTTACCCATACCCATTATACAGCTGATACATCATTGGTCTTTTTTAAAGAAAAAGACATCATTTTTAAGGACATTGTACTCAATGATAAATACAATAATATAGCCCTTGTCAATGGAGTATTGGACCTCAATGATTACAAAAGACTGAGTATTGATGCAATTGCAAAATCGGATAACTTTTTGTTTCTCGATACCAAACGAGCCGACAATGAAGTCTTTTATGGTACAGCATTGGCGTCTGGTCAGGTAACTTTTAAAGGACCCTTTTCCAATATAAATATGGGCATCAATGCCTCTTCTAACAAAGGAACTGTTTTGTATATTCCTGTGAGTTATGGAACAGAAGTCAGCGAGCAAAACTTCTTTACTTTTATCAACAAAAATGAAAATGGTGAAATAGAAGAGGCACCCAAAATCAAAAGCTCATCTGTACTCAATGTATTGATGGAATTGAACATTACACCCGATGCAGAAATTCAACTGATTTTTGATTATTATGCTGGTGACATCATCCGAAGCAGAGGATATGGCGACATTCAAATGGACTATGCCACCAATGACGATTTCAAAATGTATGGCAATTACACCATTGAAAGGGGAGACTACTTATTTACCCTCCAAAACATTGTCAACAAAAAGTTTGATCTACAAAAGGGAGGCACCATCAATTTCTATGGCGACCCATACAATGCGCTTATAGACATCAATGCTGTTTATACAGTCAAAAATACCTCTATGGCGGAATTTATGTCCGAAGATGAACTTTTAGGCGTAAACAACTCTAGCCAGTTGGTGGACACAGATGTCTTGCTCAAATTGCAAGGAGTCCTTTCTCAACCCAATCCACAATTCAAAATTGTCATTCCAGATAGAGGCTTAGGAATCAATAATTCTGCCTCGCGCGCCATTGACGCCATAAACAGAGATCAAGACCAAAGCGAACTAAATCGTCAGGTCTTTGGCTTATTGGTCTTCAATGAATTTTTGCCAAGACAATCGCTATTGAGCAACGACTTTTTACAGGAAAGCATTACCACTACTGTAAGCGAGTTCTTGTCCAATCAAGTGACGAGCCTATTGTCACAAACCATCCAAGAATTCATTCCTAATAGTGATTTGAGTTTCAATTGGATCAATTACGAAAGCAATGTTCTTAGTCCTACAAATGGGAGTTTATGGGACGATCGCAACGAAATCGAGTTGGTCTTTACCAAAAGGTTCTTCAACGACCGTGTCATCATCGACATTGGAGGCAATGTAGATGTTGGGTCAACAGGCAATAATGATAATTGGGATGCCATCATCAGCGATTTCATTGTACAATATAAAATTACCGAAGATGGAAAGTACTTTCTTAAAATTTTTAGTAAAACCGAACGAGATTTCTTGGTTGGAACCTATAAAAGAGCAGGGCTAAGTCTTTACCTGAGTGAAGAGTTTGATAATTTTGGAGAATTGCGCAGCCTATTTAAGAAACGTAGGGCGCAAAGAAAAAAACGAAAAGCACTCAAAAAAGCTGAGAAAGAAGCCCAAGCTAAAAAACAAGCTCAAGAAAGAAAAGAAAGCCAAGCAGAATTGAATAGCAATGTTGAAAATGATTGATTTAGGTGTAAATAGTAATGTTGTGAATGAGAAATCCCTGTTCTATTTTGGATTTAATACGGAACATTAAAGGCTTCGTACAAGCGTGTCTCCCTGCTGTACGCTTGTACTTACTGCTCCTCTAGCTTGTTTCGTAAAGTCGTAGCTTGTCTTCGTACCTCAGCCTGCGCCACTCCCTACTTCACAAAGCTATAGCAGCAGCAGGTACCACTACCATCAGGCGTATTGAATGAAAGTCTGTACTTCGTCGAATAGGGAAAATAAAAATGTGTTGATTTTGAGGAACATATAAATCAAATCAACGCTCTTAAACTCCTCAGTTTTTAACTCAAAAAACGATAAAAAAACAAGGATTCTTACTCGTTTAAAATAAAGGAGAAATATCCAATAAAAGCACCTAAGTAAATGATAAAAACAACTTGTTTAGTCCTAATCTGTAAATTTATTGTGCATTCTGGGGCTTGTATCTAGGCATAATTGCAACTTTTCGGTTAAGCAAACGTAATCATAGTGTTGAATAGACATAGTAGGCATAGGTGCTATGTTAATTCAATATTATGTTTTTGGTTTTTACTGAAATATTTTAACAATTCTATGTAATTACCAGAAGTTTCATGTTATTTTTGGTCTAAAAAGGAGAATATACTGCAATTTTAGTGGCAAATCTTCTCAAAAAATTAGGAAATAGTTGAAAGAATAAACTTTAATTTATTTGGAGTATTCAATTTTTTCAATACCTTTGCTTGCTGAATGACTTTAGATATGTTGTCAAAGTTTATACAAAATTACTTGGTGACTTTGATTTGTATCTTTTGTCCTAATTGCGATTTCACAGAAAATAGAAAATAATTATTAAACTAAATAAATGTTATAGAATGGGTAATTTTACAAACTTCTTTAAAGCAGGCTTGTTAGCAGCTTTAATCTCATTCGCCTTCCAAGGTGTCGATGCACAAACTGTTGACTGTATGAGTACAAGTGGATGTACCATTACTGCGAATCCTCCTGCAGGCAACCCAGGTGATGTTGTTAGTTATGTTTTGGTTGACGAAGATGGAAACATTGTTACTAGTTCAAGTGATGGAACATTTGAAAATGTTACTCCAGGTACTTATACAGTATATAGTGTGAGCTATCCTTCAGACAGTGCTGCTGATTTTGCTACTATTGTAACTGGTGGTAATCAAGGTGATTTGGATACTTTCATTTCTGATGCAGCTGTAAGTGCTGAGGTTTCTGATCCAATAGGCGTTACTTCTCCTGCTTGTAATGATTTTGAAGTTGTACACAGTGCTATTTGTAGCCCAGACAAATCTGAGTTCCAAGTATTATTGGTCTTCCAAGGCGGTGAGGCTGGTACAGGTGGTTATGTAATCACTGACGATCAAAGTGGTGCTTCTTTCGGTCCTTTAAGTGCTAACTCAATTACTTTTGGTCCTTTTGATTCAGGTAGTGCTTATTCTTATACTGTTTCTGTAGCAGATAATCCAGAGTGTGCTGTTTCAGTTTCTCAATCTGTTGTTGATTGTCAAACTACTGAAGTTGAATTGGCTAGATTCAGTGCAGAAGCTGCTGAAGGTGGTAACTTGTTGTCTTGGACTACAGCTACTGAAACAAATGCTAAATACTTCATCGTTGAGCACTCTACTAATGGTTCTGATTTCCAACAAGTAGGTACTAAGTTTGCTGCTGGTAACTCTAGCGTAAACCAAGATTATACTTTCTTGCACTCAGAATTGGCTAATGGTACTCACTACTACAGACTTAAAGAAGTAGATGTTGAAGGTAACGTTAGAATCTTCACAAGAACTATTACAGTTATCAGAAGTGCTGAAGACTTCGCTATCACTGAGGTTTACCCAGTACCAACTGTTGACGTTATCAATGTTCAATTCATCACAAACAACGATGAGCCTTTAACAGTTCAAGTTGTTGATGTAACTGGTAAAGTTGTAGGTACTCAAAACTTCAAAGCTAATGCTGGTGTAAACCAAATTACTTTGGATGTTGCTCCATATGCTGCTGGAAACTACTTTGTTTCTATCTCTAATGGAACAAACACTATCGTTGAGAAATTTGTTAAGAACTAATTTGAGGTTCTGACAAAAAATAAACAAAACTTTAAAGCCCCACAACTTAGGTTGTGGGGCTTTTTTATTTCTATTCCACCAAGAACTCTCATAAACTATCTTATTTTTGCACTCAAAATTTTCAATTAACGCTGTATTATGAATCAATCTAATTTCCTAAATGGAGAATTGCTTTTGTTTGACAAACCTTTGGATTGGACTTCTTTTGATGTGGTCAATAAGGTGAGAAATGTCATTCGTCGAGCCATCAATCAGAAGTGTAAGGTTGGACATGCAGGTACACTAGACCCCAAAGCAACAGGACTTTTGCTCATTGCTACAGGGAAAAAGACCAAAACATTGAGTACTCTTCAGGGATTAGGCAAAGAGTATACAGGTACTTTTAAACTAGGAGCGACTACTCCATGTTACGATACAGAAATGGAAGAGAATGCTACTTATCCTATAGAGCATATTGATGAAACGGCTCTACATACTTGTGCCCAAACATTTATCGGAGAATCTGAACAAGAAGTACCCATTTTTTCAGCTGTGAAAATCAATGGAGTACGTTCTTATCTTTTGGCAAGAGAAGGAGAAACACCACAGACGAAAAAGAGAAACATTAAAGTACATGAGTTTGAAATTACAGGGATAGAAATGCCTTATGTTCATTTTAGAGTCAAATGTAGCAAGGGAACCTATATCAGAGCCATTGCCAATGATTTTGGGAAAAAATTGAATAGTGGAGCCTATTTGACAGCACTTAGAAGAACACAAATAGGAGAGTATAGAATTGAAAAAGCTTGGAAGTTAGATGATTTTGTTAAACAAATAGACACAACTGAAAAGAAAACTGCATGAAAATTATCAGAGACATCAAAAACATCCCTGCGATTAAAAATGCAGTACTGACCATTGGTACGTATGATGGAGTACATCAAGGCCACCAACAAATCATCAAAAAGATAAACAAAATTGCTGCTGAGGTGGAAGGCGAAAGTGTCATCATCACCTTTCACCCACATCCTCGTTCCATCATCAACAACAATAGGGTACAACTGCTGTCTCCTTTGAATGAAAAGTTTGAATTGATGCAGCTATATGAGGTCAACAATGTTGTAGTGGTACCATTTACTCGTTCCTTTTCTCAGCAGAGCCCAGAGGCATATGTACATGACTTTTTATACCAAAACTTTAAGCCACATACAGTTGTAATCGGCTATGATCACCGTTTTGGTAAAGACCGAAAAGGAGACATCCATTTTCTAAAGGAACAAGGGCAAAAACTAGGATTTCAAGTAGAAGAAATAAGCAAACAAGTCATTGACAATATTTCTGTTAGCTCAACCAAAATTAGGAATGCGCTTAATGACGGTAAGGTAGAAGTTGCAAAGGAATTGCTAGGACATCCTTACACCATAGAAGGCACAGTTGTAAGAGGTCAGCAACTAGGTAGACAAATAGGTTTTCCAACAGCCAATATTCAAATAACAGAAGATGACAAACTCATTCCACTACAAGGGGTATATGCTGTGAGGGTATTGCTAGAGAAACAAACACTTAATGGAATGCTCAATATTGGTACACGGCCCACTGTTGGGGGAGAATCTGAAACCATTGAAGTCAATATTTTTGATTTTGAAGAGGATATTTATGGGCAACACCTAAAGTTGGAGTTTGTACAACACATTAGAGCCGAACAACAATTTGCAGGACTCAAAGAATTGGTCGATCAGCTTCAAAAGGATAAAGAAACTGTCTTGACTGTACTAGAAAATAGTTGAAAAATCAAAAATAAATTACCTACGAACCTCTGCTTTCATTTTATCTAATTCTTCTTCAGTTATAGGAATATACCAACTTTTGTTGCCTTCTTCTACAGCAATCAGCACTTTTGCCTCTTGATGTTCAGATGGGCGCAAGGCATTTTCTTTGGGCAAACGATAGTCGTTGACAATGACTTTGAGTTCAACAAAATCCTTTTTCTTAAAGTTTTTGCTTCCTTTTACTTCATAATTGTTCCAGAAAGGGACAAAGGCATACTCATCTATCCACACAGTTGGAAAACTTACCTTATTGCTCTTTTTGGCAAATTGAATATTAAATACATAATCGGTTCCTTTACCAAAAGTGCTACTAATCCAGGGAGTTGCTACTGAATTTATAAGAACAATATCTTCCTTATCCATTATTGTGCTGCCTGTATTCAATGACTTACTAGTCGCACAAGTAGATAAAAAGATAAAAACACTCAATAGTATATGTTTAAGCAACATAGTTTTAATTTATTAATCTAAAAACCAATTCTCGAATCAATTCTTTGGGACTATTGTCGGCTTGGTCAACCCCTTTTGATTTGAGGTCATACTGCAACAACAAACCTAAATTACGTTCTGTTTTTCGCAAATCAAAGTGTTGAGCAGCACTTTTGTACTCTTTGACAATAAAAGGGTAGGGAACACCCAATAATTTTTGTAGCTCTTTATCGCTGTTATTACGGAAATGATGCAAAACATACAATTTGTTGAAATAACCATATAGACTGCTCAACAACAAAGGAAGTGGTGCAGCCTTGGGATTGTCTCCAAAATACTGTACAATTTTGTAAATCTTTTCTTTGTGCATAGAAGAGAAGGCATTTTGCAATTCAAAGGTATTGTATTCTCGACTGATGCCAATATAGTCTGAAATATGCTGTGTGTTGATGACGACTCCCTTTTTGATGTTGAGCATCATCTTATCCAGTTCGTTGGCAATTTGCGAAATTTGTGTCCCCAAATAATCGGCCAACATCACCACTGCATCTTGTTCAATCTTATATCCCTTGTCGCTAATGTAGCCCATTACCCAGCGCGGAATGTCTTTTTCGTACAATTTTTTAGAGTGAAAGTACAGCCCTTTACCCGCTTTAAAAGCCTTCGCTAATTTGCTTCTTTGATCGAGTTTCTTGTATTTGTAAGCCAATACCAAAACAGTGCTAGGATTGGGATTTTCAACATAAGGCAACAAATCCGCAATGTTTTTTAACTGTTGCGCCTCTTTGACAATTACTACTTGGTATTGAGACATCATAGGAAAACGCCTAGCTGTATTGATGATGGTCGAACAGTCGGTGTCTTTGCCATACAATACCATTTGGTTGAACCCTCTTTCTGATTCTGTTAAAACCGATT
>JAHDIA010000785.1 GCA_020631035.1 Chitinophagales bacterium
ACTTGATGCAAGTAGATATGACCTCTGCTGACAACTATCGCTCAAAAGCCAATATGGCGAGTATGAACATTCCTGCCTTTTGGGCAATGGTTGACAAGGGAATGCATTACCAATATATGTACAACAGCCTCCAAATCAATCAAGGAGTCAAGTCGGATGGGATGCCTTTTTATAGCAATCAGGCAAAGCTGCATGGAATAGATATGACCGATTGGAGTTGGTCCTGTCTGTTTGCCGATTTTGACAATGATGCTTGGCAGGATTTGTATGTGACCAATGGTTCTCGCAAAGACATCAACAACAAAGATTATTTTAAATGGCTCAAGCAAACAGATACCAAGCTCAAGGTAAAATACAAAGAGTTGTCTTTTGCTGATTTGACCGATAAAATGAGCAGCGTTAAAACCGACAATCCTATTTACAAAAACCATAAGGGGCAATTCAAACCAGCCAATCAATTGTGGGGACTTTCTTATGAGGGTTATTCCAATGGTTGTGCCTATGCCGATTTAGACAATGACGGAGACTTAGAACTCTTGGTCAACAATATAGATAGTACTGCGGCCTTATTCAACAATACACTTTCCAAAGAAGCCAATTTTTTAAGAATAAAATTCAACGGTTCACAAGCCAACCCGCTAGGATTGGGAGCTAAAATATACCTTTACCACAAGGGTTTATATCAATACAAAGAGCAAACATTGGTAAGAGGCTATCAATCCTCTATTGATCCAGTGATGCATTTTGGACTAGGAAGTTCTGATGTCATAGATAGCCTTAAAGTAAAATGGCCAGCTGGTACAAGGGAGGTTTAGTGTGGAGGCAAACCAAACTGTAATTGTTGAATATGCCAAAGCCAATAAAGCCAAGCAAAATAAAAAACAAGATGATCCCATATTTAAAGAGGTAGATTTATTTGAATTTACCCACCAAGAAAACGACTATGATGATTTTAAACGGGAAGTCTTATTGCCACATGCTATGTCCTCTTTGGGTCCTGGCTTGAGCGTAAGAGATTTTAATGGAGATCAATATGAAGACCTCATCGCAACAGGAGCCAAAGACCAAACTAGTCAAGTTTTTTATGGAAGTAGCAATGGAACATTCCAAGCGGTAAATTTAGAAAATACTTTGCACGAAGATGTAGGAGCCATAACAACGGATTTGGACAAGAATGGTGTCCTTGATATTGTATTGGCGAGTGGAGGCAATGAGGCAAATGATTTAACAGATGATTACTACAAACAGAGAATTTATTTTAACGGTTCTACCTCACCTGAGTATGTTTCTGATATTCGACTAAGTGCCTCTAAAGTGCTAGTAGCTGACCTCAATCAAAATGGAGACAAGGAATTGTATTATTTTGGGCGGCAAGTGCCAGGGCAATATCCTTCCCCTGCCAGTGCTTATGTAGTAGAATATGCAAATGGGAACTGGCAAGACCTCACCCAAGCAATCGCACCAGGATTCAATCAACTGGGGATGGTGACAGATGCTGTTTTTTCAGACAAAGATGGCGATGGAGATCAAGATCTTTTGGTTGTTGGAGAATGGATGGGTTTGATGTGGTTTGAGAACGAAAATGGAAGATTAAAAAAAGCAAATACCAAAGGCATCAGCGACCAAATTGGCTGGTGGTCCAAAATATGTGCTGCCGATTTTGACCAAGATGGAGACGAAGACTATGTCGTGTTTAATTTGGGACTCAATTATAAATACAAGGCAAAAAACAATGAAACTTTCGATTGTTATGCCAATGACTTTGACCAAAACAAAGACATTGACATTGTATTGGGCTACTACCAAAAAGGGGAGCAATATCCAGTTCGTGGACGCCAATGTTCTGCCGAACAAATTCCCAGTCTCACCAAAAAGTTTCACAACTACCACACCTTTGCCCTAGCAAGTCTACAAGATATTTATCCAGAGCAGGAATTGAAATCTGGTATACATTATAAAGCCAATAATTTTGCCCACGTTTATCTCGAAAACAAAGGCAATGGATTTGACTTACACACGCTGCCCTTCGATTTTCAGGCTTCTAGCATCAATGCTGCTGTGCCCTTCGATGTCAACCAAGATGGCCATTTGGATATGGTCATTGCGGGCAATATTTTTGATTCGGAGGTAGAGACGCCAAGGAGCGATGCAGAGTTTGGCAGCATCGCTTTTGGGGATGGCAAAGGCAATTTTAGAAAGTCTAGTTTTAAGGAGTCGGGTTTGTACATTCCCTACGAATGTCGCTCAATTGTTCAACTCAATAGCAATGGAAAAAGCTATTTTGTTTTTGGAAACAACAATGAAGCGGTTAAGATTTATGAATTAAATTTTTAATTTTTTTGGAGCAAGTGTTTGGGTGCTTCGTCGCTACTTGTTATCCCGCTATCCGCTGCTACTCCTCGTATTGGGCGCAAAATTTTGCGCCCCTACTTCGGGGTATTCGCTGCTATCGGGGCTATTTGAGTAAGTTCAGTCGCTTTTGCAGCCTCGGCTTTTCATTCTATCCATTCAACTGTTCACGATACTGAGAAGGATTGACGTCATATTCCTTTTTAAAACAAGATCTAAAATATTGTAAATCATTGAAGCCAACTTTGTAGGTGATTTCCGAAATATTGAGTGAACCTTCTTCTAAGAGTTCTTGAGCTTTTTGCATTCTTCTTTTTC
>JAHDIA010000036.1:0-1525 GCA_020631035.1 Chitinophagales bacterium
AACAGAAAACGAACGTAATGTAGGGGCAGGTTTTATGCCTGCCCGAACAGGAAACGCAAAAAAATGCCCGAACAGGAAACGCAAAAAAATGCCCAAACAGGAAGCCCGAAGCGGATGGATACCCGAACCAACGAAGCACCACCAGAACCGAAAATACGCCCGATAGGAGCGATTGCCATGCAAAAGCGGATAGCGGGAAGACACCATCGACCGAAGCACCAACGTTCCGTCCAATTCCATTTACAATTGAAAAACAATGACTGTATTTAAAATAAAC
Source organism: Chitinophagales bacterium (assembly GCA_020631035.1). GTDB lineage: Bacteria > Bacteroidota > Bacteroidia > Chitinophagales > UBA2359 > JAHDGP01. The sequence goes on from JAHDIA010000036.1 coordinate 278, forward strand.
ATTTAGAAACAATACCCAATGAAACAGCCAAAACATATAGCCATTTTTTTAGTCTTGGGATGTATGCTTGTCTTTGTGGCATCCTGTACCTCTGATGGCAGTAGTAGCAACAATCCCCAAACAACAACAAGCCCCAAAGTGGAACAACCCAAAATAAATTACCCCAATTTTGACGCCAACAATGCGTACAATATGATCCAAAAGCAAGTGGATTTTGGAACGCGTGTCCCTGGTACTGCGCCCCACAAAGCCTGTGCAGAATGGCTAGAAAGCACCCTCAAAGCTCAGGCCGATGAAGTGATGGTACAAACCGCAGAAGTAACAGCTTTTAATGGCGCAAAACTACCGATGTACAATGTCATTGCGTCTTTTAATCCGCAAAGCAGCAAGCGCATTATGTTGTCGGCACATTGGGATACTCGTCCATTTGCAGATCATGATGATGACGAAGCACGAAAAGACGAACCCATTATAGGAGCCAATGACGGTGGAAGTGGTACAGGGATATTGCTAGAAATTGCCAAGGTTTTAAAAGCAAATCCACTTAAAAATATTGGAGTAGACATCTTTTTGTGGGATGTAGAGGATTATGGCAAAGGCTCTGGTGACACCTATTGTTTGGGCAGTCAATATTGGTCTAAAAACAAACACAAAAGCGGTTACAAAGCACAATATGGTATTTTGTTGGATATGGTTGGAGCAAGAAATGCAGTCTTTCAACAAGAAGGACATTCCAAGCAATTTGCCCAACATATTTTGGACAAAGTTTGGGCAGCAGGACACAAGGGGGGCTATAGTGGCTTTTTCCCTTTTAAAAACGTTGCCCCCATTACCGACGATCATTATTACATCAATACGCTGGCAGGTATTCCAACCATAGATATTATTCAATACGACCAATATACAGGCAAAGGCTTTTTTCCACAGTGGCACACCCATGACGACGATATGAGCATCATTGACAAAAATACACTAAAGGCTGTGGGGCAAACAGTGGTCAGAGTCTTGTATGATGAGGATGCGGGGAAATGATTAGAATTTAAGATTGAAAAATCAAAATTGCCTAGCGATACACAATTCCTATGTGGGAAAGAGCTTGCAAGGCACATTTAAGCGCAATCCCTATATCAGTAAAATCATTGCACAAGACAATTTAATGACCATAAAAACCCGCTCACTCAAAGACAAGTACGATCCCTTTTTCCATCCAATCAAAACCTATGCTTTATTGCATGGTCGGTAAAAGAT
>JAHDIA010000036.1:1535-9615 GCA_020631035.1 Chitinophagales bacterium
CTCATTAATAAAGGCAAAAATATACTCGAAGGTTCGGTAAAAGATGTCAAAAACTATACTGTACCAAAGCTCCTCGAAAATCTTGTTGGTACAAAGGCGTTAAAGCAAAGCGTCTGTCTTTGCGTTTGTGTAAATGTGGAATGCCCCAACCTAGCAAGGCACCGACGGCATAACCTACCACTACATCACTCACAAAGTGTTTGCCTGCTGCGACCCTCAAATAAGCTACACTGGCAGAAATACCCGCTGCACCTATCCATACAAATGGCTTTGCTCTAGAATTTGGATAAAAATCGGAAAAGACCTTAGCTGAGAAAAAACACAAAGCTGTTGTACTAGAAGTATGCCCTGAAAAAAAAGAGAAAGTTGCATCAATTTCTAGCTTTTCCTCTTCTGGCACATTGGGATTGTAGACAAAGGGACGAATGCGGTTTGTTTTCGTTTTGGCTATAGCAAGTAGCCCATTGTTTAGCAATGCCGTTTCCAAAAACAATACACCCACTGTTGCCGCATTGCTTCTAATTGGTCTGTCCAACATAAGCAAAGACGGTAAAGCAAGAGAACCATACAACAAAACATCGCTTACATCTGCTGCCCTTGGTGACCAATTTTCGGTTATGGAACGTTCCAAAGATCCAACATCATTTGCATTCAATCTAGCAATGGCACTCCTAGACAAAGGTTCCTCTTTTTTGTATTCTTGATACCCTATATACAAACTTGCTCCACCAATGCCCAACAATGCCAAGTCCTTCCCCCAATTCAACTGATAGGGATTTTGCTGCCCACACATCGACATACTACTCAAGCACCATAACAAACAGCACAGTATGGACAAAAATCTAAACGAACAACTTTGTACATTCATAAGACAATGATACTATTTAAAAAGATAATCACTTAACACAAACTCATTTTGTTCTTTTTTTATTGGAACGGAACGGGATTTTTTCAAACAATTCCCGATGTATCGGGATGCTTTCCATCCCGATTTTTCATCGGGATATGTGTGTCAATCAGGCGTAGGCATCGCAAGGGTGGGCAACCACAATCCCGATTTGATTATCGGGACTACGTTCTTCGTCGGCTCTTTCATCCATCCGCTACATCCTAGGCTTCTACCATCCTTTATAGAAGCAAAGGATATAGCGGCGGACAAATGTAGCAACGAAGGACCAAAAGAAACGAAAATATGCCAGATAGAAACGGATATGGCGGCTTTGTAGAGACGTTGCGTGCAACGTCTCTACTGCCGCCATAGAAGTGGATAGCTGGGAGACAAGTTCGTTCGCAGCAATGAACGTTCCATCCAACAATTTTCCAATATATTTCGTACCTTGGCAATGGTAAAAAAACAAACACCCAATTATGGCACATCAAAAATTATTTTTGAGCAACAAGGATATGCCCGATGAATTATTGGAGGAAAAAACATTTGGAGGTTTTTACATCACCAATCCACACATCCCTTTTTATTTGTTTACCCCCATTGTTTTGACTATGTTTGGCATCGCCTTATTTGCCAGCCATTTGCTGTGGTGGGAAATACTAGGTGGCATCTTCGCTTCAATGGCATTTTGGACAGTCTTTGAATATACGATGCATCGCTACTTTTTTCACTGGGAACCTACAGGCAAATTTTGGAAAAAGTTTTTGTACACCATTCACCACGGACATCACGACTATCCCAACGACAAACGTATGATGTTGGTCGGTCCACTCATCACCATTCCCGCCTTTTTGATTTTGTGGGGCATTGGTTATTTGTTGTTTGGTGCTTATGCACATCCGTTTATGGGTGGTTTGGGAAGCTGTTATATGTTTTACGATTGGTTGCATTTTGCTGCCCACAATTATACCTTCAAAAATCCAGTCTTAAAGAAACTCAAGATGCACCACCTCAAACACCATTACGAAGACGATGAAAAAAATTATGGCTTTACCACCTTTATCTGGGATGAGCTTATGGGAACAACTATCAAACATAAAAAATCACGAATAAGCAACAAATTCAATGAGCAATCTAATTAACGATATACTTTCAGAGAGCAGCAATAAAAATATTTTTTACGACATACTTAGCGACAATGACGCAGAAGCATTACTCAAAATAAAGACACATCAAAACACCTATTCACAAAAGGAAGAAGTCATTGACAAAGGTAGTGTTTTGATGACATTCTTGACTGAAGCCCTACAAGCAAAGGAAGCGGTAGAGATTCCCGAAATCCTCCAGCAAATCAATTCTTTGAGTCCCTATGATTACGATTTGGCTGAATTGTCCAGGTTGTTGTTGGCATTGGAGGCTAGCAACACACGCCCTGCATTGGAAGGCAGGCTTGTCTATCTTATTTACGAACTCCTCTCCCACTCTGCCGATTTGGTTCGAACAGCGCACACTCAGTATATAGAAGCCAATCAAGAAATGAATCCCCAACTTTGGCGAACAGGAGTAGCCACTCGCAAATGGGCGCAGAACTTACTTGAATACCTAGAGCGACACGGCGACGCCCAAGACCAAATCAATTTGCTTTATGCCAAGGCAAAAATCAGTACTTCTTTGATGGGACACTACCCTAGAACTTTCGGACCAGATATGGTTCAGTTGGCAGCTAAATTGGAAGAGATAGGCGATCTTGAAAAGGCTGAACAGTTTTATTTGTCCATCTTTAGAAAATTCTCTGACATTTTAAAACAAGTCGAAACCGCCCAACAAGAAGGTCAAACAATTGAAATGACTGTTGATGTAACCATTCCTTTGGAGTGTATGTTGCAATCGGTCAAGGCATTGGAACGCATCAAGCAAGAATCCTTGGGCCGTTATGTCGAACGCCTTGAAAATATTCTGACGTAAAAGAAAAAGAAAGGTGTCACCTTTTTAATTAGTATATACCAGCCAAACAAAGAGAAACTTATTAAATAGTGTTTAAATTATTGTACTCCTCCTCCGTATCAATGTCTATATTGAATTGTGTGTCCTTGAAGTTTACAAAACTAATGGCGGAATTATTGTTTTGTATTACCCCCTTACAGCCTGTCATCACTTTATGATCCAAAATGGCTTGGGCAAAATGCTTGGAAAACAAAATCGGATGCGCTCGCTTTTCTCCTACTTTGGGAATGACAATGTGTGCTTTGTCTTTGGCTAAGTTTTTGAATGTCGCCACAATTGCATTGAGGTAATCAGTTGTTACAAAAGGCATATCAGACAAGCACACTAAAAAGCCCTCACATTTTGGTTTAAGATTTCTCACACCCGCTTGAATAGAAGTCGTTAAGCCCAAAGCATAGTCTTTGTTAAAAACAATTTGAACTTGCCTATCCCCCAATGCTTGTTCAACTGCTTTATTTTCGTGTCCACTTACCACAATCACTTCCTCCACATTTGCGGCAATCAATGCATCTACCAAATGCAAAAACAAAGCTTTCCCCTTGAGGGGTAAAAGCAATTTATTTTGGGTGCCCATTCGGGTAGACATTCCAGCGGCGGTGACAATGGCGGTAATCATTTAAAAATAGATTGCCCCTCCCAGCATTTGTGTGTTTTTAACTGTAAAAGTTTCGCAATGCTTGGTCCCACATCCATATTGCTCACTGCTTTTTTTATTTTTTGTGTAGGAATGTTTTGTCCATATGCCATCAAAGGCACTGTCAATTCTTCAGGTGTATCGCCTCCGTGGTTTTTGTCAATTCCACCGTGGTCGGATACCAATAAAATACAGAGATTGGGGTCTTGGTCTGCCAAATCCAAAAATGCTTTGAGCATCTCATCCATCCGTTCGACTGTTTTGTAATACTTGGGATGTTTGTAGCCCTTGAGGTGTCCTTTAAAATCAACCAAATTAAAATGTAGGAACAAAAGTGTGGGTTGCTGTTCTTGATAATACTTTAATCCCTTACGAGCCACAGATTCTGCCCGAATCATCTTGTTTTTAAGATAGCCAATATCATTGGGATTGATGAGTTTTTTAAATCCCCTCCACTGGTAAATCAAAGCTGTTTTTGCAATGGGATTTTGTTCCTTCAACAAAGTAAAAATGGTTGGGAAATATTCTGAGTATTGTGGACAAGTCGGATTGTTGCGATAAACATCTTTGTCAAAACCGTTTTTGGTGATTCGGTGTTGGTCGGGTCCTACCCCACTCAACATACTCATCCAGTTGGGCGAACTCTTGGTGGGCATCACTGCTTGGGCATTGAGGGTAAAACTCCCTTCTTGCATCATCTTATCCATATTGGGTGTCGATGCTTGCTCAATACCATCTACTGTTAGCCCATCTATTCCTATGACAATGACTTTGGTGGGAGTAGTTGACTGAGCAACAAGCGTCACACACCCAAACACAAGAGAGATACAAATCAGAAAATATTTAGAGTACATAGTGATTCCTTTTTATTGTACATTACAAAAATACAACGAAAAATTAAGCAATCAGTCTGGCGTGAAGCGGATGGAAGAAAGAAGCAACAGGGAACCCAAAGAACCGATGCCTACGCCCGATTGCAGTGGATATGGTGGTACTGTAGAGACATCCCGATTTTCGGGATGTCTTGGAAGAACCACCATAGAAACGGAAAGCGGGGACACCACATGCAAACGAAGACCCAAACGTTCCGTCCAAATCAATTCAATCAACCCAATTACTCATTCAACACAATTACCAAATCACACATTCAACCTAATCAACACAATTACACATTCAACACAATTACCAAATCACACAATCAACCAAATTCCCAAAACAACGGAACTTTTGAAGACACTTCACAGGTTAAATATCATAGAATTGGATCGGTACAAATGCCTCTATTCACAATCATTTAATTATATTTGTCTTACAAAAAAACAAAAAACAGTTTTTCTATGCCCGAATTTGAATTTTATCAAGGGGAGCAACCCAAAAATTATGAACAAAAATGTGCCTGTACATTGGTATTGGATGTATCAGGTTCAATGGCTGGTCAAGCCATCAAGCAATTGAATCTTGGATTGCAGCAATTTTACATTGACATTTTAAAAGACGTCACTGCCCTGAGCCGATTAGAGGTGCAAATCATTTCGTTTTCAGACATCATTAAAGTAGAGACAGACTTTGCATTGATGGACGATGATTACCATGTTCCGCACTTGACAACCAGAGGTACGACTCGTTTGGTAGATGCTGTTAGACAAGGCATTCAAAGCATAGAAGCACGCAAAAGATGGTACAAAGAATCTGGACAAACCTATTACCGCCCCTACGTGATTTTGATTACTGATGGCGCACCCGATGGTGACCAAGATGTCAAAGGATTGGAAAAAGAAATTTACCACGGAGTCGAAAACAAACACTTCAACTTTTGGGCATTTGGGGTCGAAGGAGCCGATATGGGCTTTTTGCGTAAAATCTCACATCCAAGCTTCCCAGCATTGCGTATGAAGGGAATTGAGTTTGTGACCTTCTTCAAATGGTTGAGCAACAGTATGGGAACCATTACCCACTCCAAAGAAGGAGAGAAAATCAACATCACACCCAAAAACGAAGACGAGAACCCATTCCAAATTACTTTATAGATGAGTAGTATTTCAGTTTCAGATAGTAAATGGATCATTGCAGGTGCATCGGTCATTGGTCAAGGTCACATCAAAGACCAAAAACCTTGTCAAGATGCCCACTTTATCCAAATGATTAACAAAACTTGGGGAGTGGCTGTTGTCTGTGATGGAGCAGGTTCCGATGCCTATTCCAATTCCCATCTCGGCTCTCAATACGTTGCAGAGCAAGCTGCCAAAGAGCTGACCAATATGGTTAGGAAAGAAGATTGGAATGACACCAACAAATTGCCCACAGAAAACGCCTGGAATCGCTGTGCCATCAAAGCACTACAAAATGTTCGGCAAAATTTGGAACACTATGCCGTTATGAAAAATGTGGAATTAAAAACCTTGGCTTGTACCGTCATTGCCTTGGCTTTTTCACCTCATGGCGTTTTGTCGGTACACATTGGAGATGGCCGAGCGGGTTATCGTGACGACAATGGTGAGTGGGACAGTGCCATTACCCCCTTCAAAGGTTCTCAAGTAGGCGAAACGGTTTTCATTACCTCCGAATTTGATTGGGAGGATAAGCAATACATCGAAACCAAGGTCATAGATTCTCCTGTGACGGCATTTACACTCTTGACCGATGGTTTGGAGTGGTACTGTTGGGAATGCAATGTCAAATTAGAAGACAAAGACCAATACATTGACCCCAACAAACCCTTCAAGCAGTTTTTTGATACCAATGCTGAAACGGTTAAAAAGATTGGGGAACAAACAACTCACGATGAACTACAGGAAAAATGGCGAGGCTATTTGGGACATGGTCATCCCAAAATCAAAGAGGAACAAGATGACAAAACAATGGTCCTGGGAGTATTGAAGTAAAACGAAAAAATAAAAGCTACCTTATGCCCAAAACCTTTATAACACAATCTTCGGAAAGAATTAGCATCTCTGACAAACCCATTGCCAATCCAGGTGGGGAAGGGGCAATTTTTGATGTAGTAGGCGATGAACACCCAGCTTTGGTTGCCAAAATTTACCACACTCCCCACATTGCCCAAAGTCGTCAAAAGAAGATTGAGTTTATGGTGGCGAATAGCCCCCTCGAAATGGCACCTGATGATGTCAAATCTGCCATTGTTTGGCCAGTTGATACCCTATATGATGCACAAGGCACTTTTGTCGGCTTTACAATGCCTAGAATAAACGATTCTATCTCTCTAAAAGCACTAACCTTACCAGGCAATCCTTCTCGTAGACATGGTGCTGCTTGGAGAAAATTCGATCACGACCAGCCTGGCTCGCACCAAAGACGCTTGGTCGTAGCCTACAATCTTGCCCAAGCCATCAATGCCATTCATCAAAGAGGCGATTATGTATTGGTTGACCTCAAACCCGATAATATTTTTATCGAACCCAAAGGTAGCATTGCTGTCATTGATATGGACAGTATCCAAATCAACAATGCAACACAAAATTTTCCTGCCAAGGTCTATACAGAGGAATTTGCTCCTCCCGAATTGCATATGGGCAAGGTAGACCACAAGAGCGGACAAGTCAGTAAAGCTTGGGATAATTTTTCATTGGCGGTCATCATCTACGAATTGCTTTTGGGGATTCACCCTTATCAAGCATCGCACCAACATTATACGACCCGTCCCGAACTGATACAACATGGATTTTTTGTACATGGCAAACGCAAAAATGAATTGCATGTCATTCCTTTTGTCCACAATAGTTTTCCCAAATTCCATAGCGATATACGTCATTTGTTTATGAAAACCTTTGACGACGGACAAACCGATACCAGCAAAAGAGCTACTCCCCAAGAATGGTCAGATGTCATTTTGCCCGTCATCAATTTGGAGTCTACCTACAATACCCGTATCGAAACAACTTCTCAATTGCCACAAGTACGCAAGCCCCGTTCAACGGCTGTCAAAAGAGTGGCAAAACCAGGTACGCCCAACAGCATTCAAAATTTGCCACCTCCCCCTTCTAACTTACCTGCCAAACGTCCTCCTAGAGGTGGCGTACCAGCAGTTCCTGGCCAAACTGGTCCTGCAATTGGTGTAGGCATTGCAATGTTGGCAATGGCAATTGCTACCAAATCTATTTTTCCACTTATTTTAGGGGTGTTTATAGCCATGTCTATGGCTAGGGGGAAAAAGTAGTATGAACTTACTTTTCAATTCCCAAATGCAAAACACGTCCTCCAGTTTGATTGATGGGGCTTACACTTTTACCGATGACTATTCCATCTTCTGGAGCAGAATAATGTTCGATTATATCTCCAAAAATATTTTGTAAACTGGCAATGAGTTGTCCTTTTTTTACTCGCTCCATTACTTGTGGGTACACCCTCAAAATACCACCATTATTGGTATATATCCAATAAGAGTATTGACATAAAACTGTCTTTTCTTCCCCTTCGTCAATTTCGTCCTGTACCATTCCCAATTCTATTAGAGTATTGTAAATACCCGTCAAGCCTGAACGAATGACACCTTTTTGGAAAGTATTGGGATTGCCCACTTCTAGGGTAATAGAACA
>JAHDIA010000036.1:9625-16746 GCA_020631035.1 Chitinophagales bacterium
GGCAGCACCTCTGAGTGTACCGTCGGCTGGTGGGTTGTGCACAATAATTTGAGCATTTTGAAGCAAGGCTATTTTTCGGGTTTGTTCGTCTTGCATATCGGCTCGAATGTAGTACGAATTGACTCGGCCAAAACTGGCGGTATGTAAGTCCAATAAAACATCCATTTTTTTGACCACCTTTTCAAAAAATCGGTAGGCATAAACTTCACTGACCCTTCCATTTTTTTTTCCTGGCATAATATGGTTGAGGTCTACCCCGTCATTGAAACGGCGTTTTTTTCTGACCAGTGAAATCACATTGACCACGGGCACTCCTATTATACAGCCCTTTAAATTTTGTACATCTATTTCTTTAAATAATTTCTGGACAACAGGAATCCCATTTAGTTCATTCCCGTGAATGGCAGCGGTTACCCCTACTACTATTCCGTCTTCCACTCCTTTTGCCACCATAATGGGCAACTGAACAGCTTGTCCAAAAGTATCGGTAATCAGATTTAACCAAAATTTTTGCACACTGCCTTGAGGAATGTCTCCCAAGTTTATCTCATCAATGTTATCTATTTGCTTCATTGTCTTTTCCATTCAACACTTCTTTATCTAAGACACCTATTAAAATATTCAAAAATCAAATCTACTGTCATCTTAACAATTGGTTTACCCGTTTGTTTTTCAGCTTGAGGAAAGCCACCAATACTCAAAGTATTGATTTCAGAAATGATGCGTTTACCTTCATCATTTTCTAGGGTATCCAATCCAAAAATCAAAATACCTTTCTCTAACAAAATGGGGGCAATTTGTTGGACAATTGCGACTTCATTTGCATCTGCTTTGGCAGCAACAGATTGACCGCCCTGTGCCACATTACACATCCAAGAACCCGTAGCAGGCAAACGCAAAGAGGCTCCCAATATTTGCTGATTGACCACCAAAATACGCTTGTCACCTTTAGACACATTCTTCAAGTATTTTACTGCCAAAACAGGAAAATAATCTGTAGACAATTGTGCCTTATAGTTTTCCCACTTCATTGGGATTTGGTTTTCCCAAACTGTATCTCCCTCCAATTTGACAATCCCTTTTCCACCATAGCTTTCCAATGGTTTTAAGACGATGGGAAATTGCTTGGCAAAATTCTCCACTTCTGCTACACTCTGACATACTTTTAAGGGAGGGCAATAATCATCTGCAAAATGTGTCAAAAATGCCTTGGAACTGGTTTCTTGAATGCCACTAGGACGATTAATGATTCGTTCAGCAGGAAACACACTCTCCAAAAAAACAAAAAATCCTTCTGGTATTGGGCGAGGCAAACGCAAAAAAACAAAATCGTATTCACCTATTTTTTTACGAGCATTTTGCGGATTCAGAAAATGCTGTGCATTGGAATCAAAACCAAATGTTTCATCCACTTGATGTACATTCAAAGCAGCGTCCTGATTGCCATAAAAAAAAGATTCATTGACTGTATTGCCCCTACTTGCCACCTCCACCAACCCACATTGAGGATGTTGGCACATTTGGGCAAGTAGGGCATACAAGGAATTTTCCACGGAATGTTTGCGATGGTCAGTTAAGACCAATATTTTTAATTTTTTGCTCAAGTTGTGTGTATTTACTTGTCTCTACAATACGATTTCATCCAACAATTTTTTATCGTTGTTCAAAGATTTAAACAAGCGCATCTTGAACTTTCCCTTCGATCCAATGAGGGTTTTGCACATATTGTCTATGGCAATGGTCGCAAGTGTTGTTTGAATGTAAGCCTCAATCAAGTCATCTAAGCCAACCCCCAATTTGTTAAAATCTCGCCTGTCCATCAACACCAAACGATTCGTATCACTCCCCCAACTTCCATCAGGGTTTTTAATAGATAAATTGGTTCCCAACATATCCCAAGACTCACTGCCTTCTGAAATTTCATTGGTTAAAGCTTTTCTTGCTCGTCGAGCATATACACATAAAGGACGCATTCCCAAACTGGTCGAACTGACCATCATCCGAATATCTGCCACAAAACTATCTCCCTTTAAATTGGGAACAGTTCCTACTTGGTACAACTTCCCCTTGCTACTAATCGAACTCCAGTTGTAATTACCAATCAAACTTTGTACAATAAATTGGTCGTAGACAAATTCCATTTCCATAAAGCGTTCCAACTCTGTTTCATTCACAATGGTATAGACACCTTGTCCTGCATTAGAATAAGGCACTTTGACCACAGCCTGCCCTCCCATCTTTTTAATCCACAAAGGAATCTCTGCTTTGCTGACATCCCAGATGGTTTCGGGCGTATTGATGTACAAGCCACTCTCTGCCAATTCTGCATTAAAAATATCGTAGGCTTTGGCTGCAACCATTTTGTTGCGTCCACCTGCCAAGCACGCCAATACAGGATTGAGAATACGGGTTTTGGTGTGTAAAGGAATGCGATTCCAAGGTTGTTGGGTGACATAGCGAAAGGCAGCTCGAATGGGAATCCAATTGTCTTTACTCTCTTCAATGTACATGATTCCTTCCTTAAATTTAACCGCAGGATTTTCGTCATTTTTATCAAATTGAACCAAGTACACTTTTTCATTCATCACATCAGCCATCACCCTTGCATAACCAACCGTTTCCATCGGATTTTTGTCATATACTACCGCCAATGCCCCATTAATGAGGTTTCGTTTATAGCTTAGTAAAGGTTGGAATGTTCGAGTCATCAAATCGAGGTAGCCACCTTCCTCTTGATTGTCATTGAGGAGCGGCATAGATTTTTGTCCAGAGGGGCAAGAATTGGTTTCTATGACCACCATTTGTCGCTTGCCATTTTCGGAAGTAACATTGAGTAAGTCAGCACCCGACCATCGAAAATACTTGGTCTGATGCTCTAGCAATTCTTTTAATACTGTGCCATTGACTTTAGGGTGCAAATGACAATACCGCTTAACGATTCTATCTCTTTTCAATCCTAGAAAAAAGTGAATCATCGGATGAATGGTCGCATTGAGTGCCCTTGGATACCAGTGTTCTTCTGGTACAAACTGATCGGGCAAAATGCCAGTAACTTTTTTCACTGTTTGTTTTTCTAATATGTGATTGTATGTTGTATAAATCCTCTTGTGTCTCAAAGGTAAAATATAGTCGTCAAAACAATGCTAAAGTAACCGTTTTTGCCAAAATTTATTTTCTTTTTCAGTCAGAAAATTTTAGAATAGTATTTCTTGACTTTTTGTACGGAATGTTAAAGTCTTCGGACGGTGGCTAGTCCCCGCTGTCCGTCATACATGGTATGTTACTTCCATCGGGCGTAAATTATTTTACTCAGTCCTTCGTCGACTCTCTAGAAAAAACTTCTATATTTGAAAATCACATTCAACTTTTGTATGTTTGAACACTAGCAAGCCTACAAAACGATGTCGCAGAATCTAAAAAATGATTGTAACTCCTTTTGATTATGAAATAAGAGATAGTGCAAGGGCTGTAGGCAGTGCTGCTGGCACTGTTGTGGAAGGTACAAGGAATGTCACTCCACCAAAGAAAAATACTTCTTCTGATAATAACACTACCCCACCTGACAATCTAGTTCAAGTAAAGGATGTGTTTATGAACCCTCCTATTCCTGCTGAGTTTCCTGGTGGCGATGAAGCATTGCAGACCTATATTAAACATAACAAAAAATACCCTAAAGAAGCTAAAACAAATAACATCAAGGGATATGTACATTTATTCTACATCATTGAGCAAGATGGAAGTATTGGCAATATTAAGGTGATGAAAGGGCTGTCTGATGGTTGCACAGAAGAGGCCATTCGTTTGGTCAAAGAAATGCCTAAATGGAAACCAGCCTATCGTAGCGAAGGTAGGCCCGTCAGAGTACGGAAAAGCATTAAGATTGATTTTGGGAATTAAAAATTCTTTATATCAAAGGATGTCAAAGGACTTTAAAAATAAAACGGGTCAAAAGATCATATTGTCTGACAAACCCATTGCCAATCCTGGTGGGGAGGGGGCAATTTACGATGTGCTCAATGACAAAGACATTGATGTGGTGGCTAAAATTTACCATACTGAGGAGATGGCACAAAACAGACAAGGCAAACTCGAATTTATGGTTGCCAATAGCCCCATCAAAGAGGCTGACCCAGCAGTTCAAAATGCCATTGTTTGGCCCATCGAATGTGTGTATGATAAAAAGGGGAAGTTTGTTGGTTTTACAATGCCCAAAATTGAAAACGCAATTACTTTAAAGTCTTTGACACTTCCGCAAAATCCATCTAAAAAACATGGGAAGGCTTGGCAGAAATTTGATTATGACCAAAAAGGTGCCCACCAAAAACGCCTAGCAGTTGCCTACAATCTTGCCAATGCGGTACACACCATTCATCAGAGTGGCAATTATGTGCTTGTTGACTTAAAACCCGAAAATATTTTTATCAAACCCAATGGAAACATTGCCATCATTGATTTGGACAGCATCCAAATCAACAATCCAGACATTCGCTTTCCCGCTAAAGTTTATACCGAAGAATTTGCGCCACCCGAATTGCATAGGAAGCAAGTCAATCACACAAATGGAAACATTGAAGATGAATGGGATTACTTCTCTTTGGCGGTCATCATTTACCAACTCTTATTCGGCATTCATCCTTTTCAGGCATCCCATAAAAATTTGACTACCCTACCCGACTTGATTAAAAATGGATTTTTTGTTCATGGAAAAAAAGCCAAGCAATTACACGTCATTCCCAAGCTACATTTAAATTTTAAAAAATTAGACAATGGTTTACAAGCATTGTTTGTCCGAACTTTTGAAGAAGGGAAGCAAGAAATAAATAAAAGAGCAAGTGGACAGGAATGGACCAATACAATACTTCCTATTTTAAATGAGCCAGCAACTTTAAATATACAAATACAGTCAATTCCTAAAAAACAAAAATCTAAAAACAAAGCTAGAATAGTCCATCCCAACAAGGTCAATAACACTCAAAAAACAAATTCACAAAAGAAGAAAGATGAGCCTTGGGTCACATTTGTTATTATTATCATATTACTATTTAGTATCTTTTTAGTACATTGGGTAGACAGCTTGGTTCATTTAAGAATACAAAGTTTATTTGGTTCCTTAAGTCTGTTTTTTGGCTTATCTGCTATGTGTCTCGCAGGAGCTTATTACAGTAGTTCTGATTCTTTTTGGAAAAAAGGTGGTCTTTACTCAATGGGCATATCTCTTTGTTGCTTATTGATTTGGTATTCTATAGGAACCTACAAAAGCTATATTGGGAACCAATCACAAAATAAAAAAGAATTGCCCATACATGCCACCAAAACAGAGATAACACGCTTACCCAATGGATTTACAAGATATGGTAGATCAGTCTATGAAGATGTCTATTCAGAAGTTGAGAAAATGCCTTTTTTCCATTATAGCCAAAATCAATTGAACAATTTTGTATTAGAAAAAGCAAAGGAATTGTTACTAAATAAATGGGAGGACATTAAACACACCAAAGAATCAGATTTGGCAAACAGTGATTTAAAACTCTCTTTTATTGTAGATCAAGAAGGTGCCTTAACCCAATGTCGTATTATCAAATATTCGTCGATCTTTAACGAGGACGAGTCCTTGGATTTTGTTCGTAGTATGCCCAATTGGGTACCAGGTAGTCAAGATGGAGAAAATGTAAAGGTATTGATGGAATTGCACATTGAACGCAAACTCATTGTAGATGCTTGGTATAAAGCAAAAAAACAGATGAGAAATCAGTAATGTATGGGACGGAATGCTAAAGGCTTTCCCGATTTCATCGGGATGTGTCCCCGCTGTCCGTCCCGATTTTTAATCGGGATATGTTGCTTCCATCGGGCGTAAATTATTTTACTTTGTCCTTCGTCGGCTCTCAAAAGAAACAATTTAAAATACAAGAAGCGCAGGATGAGCGGGTGGATGAATGCTTGTACGAAGGATGAAACATGCGTTGGCTAACCAGTACTTCCGTAGCCTCAAAGTCACAAACGTTGCACAATAATTCAAAAATCAAGATTCAAAATTCAAAATTAGTTTGCATATTAATGAAACTTATTTCAGTACATTCTGCGTTTAACCCCTAGAACCCAGTACTGCTCTATGCCACAACAGTTTAAGAACAAGGCACGTCAAAAAATCATTTTGTCTGACAAACCCATTGCCACAGCTGGGGGCGAAGGAGCGATTTATGATGTAATGGGAAGCAATAAGCCTGCTTTGGTTGCCAAGATTTACCACAGTCGAAAGACAGCCACAAGCCGCTACAACAAAATTGCGTTTATGATTGCGAATAGCCCCATCAAAGAGGCTAAGGAAGAAATTCAAAAAGCAATTGTTTGGCCGACCATGCCCTTGTTCGATTCCAACAAAAACTTCAAGGGATTTACGATGCCCAAAGTCAGTGGAGCCATTACCTTAAAATCTTTGACCTTGGCTACAAATCCTTCTATACGCAATGGCGAACAATGGAAAAAATTTGACCACAATAGCAAAGGTTCTCACCAGAAAAGAATGGCAGTCGCCTACAATATTGTTCAAGCTTTGAGTGCCATTTATGCTAGGGGCAATTATGTTTTGGTGGACTTCAAACCCGAAAATATTTTTTTGTATCCCAATGGCAATATCGCTTTGATTGATTTGGATAGTTTGCAAATCAACAATCCAAATATAAGCTTTGCCGCCAAGGTCTATACCGAAGAATTTGCGCCACCAGAAAAGCATAGAAAGCAAGTCGATCATCAAAGCGGGACCATTGGGGTTGAATGGGATTACTTTAGTTTGGCGGTGATTTTGTATGAATTGTTTTTGGGCATTCATCCTTTTCAGGCATCGCACAGTCAATATACCACCCGCCCCGAATTGATAAAGAACGCCTATTTTGTACACGGTTCCAAAGCGAATGAATTGTATGCCATTCCCAAAATTCACGAAAACTTCAAAAGCTTACATCCTAGCATACAGACCTTATTTGTTCGCACTTTTGAGGAAGGACAAAATGACCCAAGTAAAAGAGCTACACCCCAAGAATGGATAGAGGTATTTTTACAGGTACTCTCCCTAGAGGAAACATTTGAAACCCGTTTGGATTTTCCTGAAAAGATGTTGTTGA
>JAHDIA010000786.1:0-2225 GCA_020631035.1 Chitinophagales bacterium
TTGGTCAACAACAATATTTCTACCTGGGTTTGTTCATAATCAACAAAAAATACCCGATTGGTAGCAATTTCTTTTTCTGTAAAGATTTTTTTAGCAGCATAATTGATCTCTTCATTGGCCACTTTGTAATGATGAGAAATCAATCTTTTGGCTTCTGCATTTTCTTTGGTACCGTGGTAAAAAATCTGTACTGGGAATGCTTTAAAATGTTGAATCAAAGCCGTCAATTCTTCTGGATTTAGCTGGCGCATTTCCTCTTCAGACAATATATCTTTAAAAGGAGATTCCGTTCCATAAACAGCATAATTGTAAAGTGCCTGTTGGAGAATGACATCCTTTGACAATTTCCGATCTTGACGCTTTTTCAAAATACTGTTGATGAGTTCGTTATAGGCTTCTTTATCTGTTTGGACATTTTCTAGCATGTGTTCTATCAACTTAACACCTTCTTCAAATGAGGATTCCAAACCTTCTAGTATGATGTAAGAACGACGGTTGTGACAAACCGTTTTGTATTCCAAGCCCAAACGGAAAAACTCTTTTTGTAAATCCGCTGCCGAAAAACGATTGGTTCCCAAATAATTGAGATAACTCAGAGCCAATGGTATTTTTTGACTATGCCTTTTACCCATACCCAAAATATAGTAGAGCTTAAATGTTTGATCTTTTTTATTGGGTATATAGTAAAATGGTACCTTACTACCGACTACATTTATTTCACTTTTTTGTATATCCTTTTCAAAATCAAGAAAAACAGGATCGAGGTTTTCTATATCCTCCTTCAATAGATTTTTAAAATACTCCGATTTTACACCTCTATTGATAGGAATAGGGGTAAGAGGCGGTTTTTCTACCCTAACCAAATTGTTGTCTATACCTTGCCTCTTATAAGCCACTACATAATTGTTGTTATAGTGTTTTTTGACAAAAGCAACAACATCCTCTTTGGTAATTTTTTCCATTTTATCATGAAAATCAATCGCTCTTTGATAATCTATTCCCAAAGTAAACGAATTGACCATAAAAGCAACTCTGTGTTTGTTTTGTCTAAAGCTTCTAATTTGCTTATACTTGAGGTGATTGACTACTGCTGGAATCAACCAATCTTCAAACTCACCTGTTTTGAGTTTGTCGATTTGTCCCAATATCAAATCCCTTAATTCTTCGAGTGTTTGTCCTTGTTTGGGCAAACCAAAAAAGACATGATGGCTGTAATCTGACATAAACATCTCGAAGGCCGCTGCTTGAATTACTTTCTGTTTTTGTACCAAATTGGTGTCAAACAATCCTGCAATTTCATTGTATAAAAGTGTTCCAACCAAACGCACCATCACTGCATCATCGGTTCGACTACCAGGAAAGCGAAAAGCCATAGAAAACGAATTTGGCATCAATCTTGATTTACATACATGATTATATGTATTAAAACAAGCAAATGGTCCGCTCAACTCCTATATTCCTTGCTAGCCTATTCTTATCGCTGTCGATTTCTGCCCAATCCTGGCAAGCCACCACAGAAAACATATATTCCTTTTCGTCACCTCGTTGTGTTGACCTTAATGGGGATGGAGTATTGGATGTGGTTTTTGGAGCAGGTATTGAAGGAGCAGCAAGTGATAAGGGAGTAATTGCTTTAAATGGTGCTGATGGGAGTACACTCTGGGAAGCTCCAACAAGAGACCAAATTTTTGGTAGTCCTGTTTTTCTTGACATCAACCAAGATGGGACACAAGATGTGGTCATTGGTGGACGCAATGCAGAGTTTCGAGCATTGAATGGTACAGATGGTTCTGTAATATGGCAATTTTATACCGATGCACTGGCAGCACAGATTGCTCCCCAAGATTCAGGCATCTACCAGTTTTACACCCCACAACTCATACCAGATATAGATGGTGACGGACTACAAGACTTACTCAATGCCAATGGAGGCGATCCAAGCGTTTTACTGCCCAATGAGCCTCGTCCAGCAGGAAGTCTAATGCTCATTAGTTCTGCTACAGGCGAACTCTTGGCAAGAGCCGAGGTTCCCGACCAAAAAGAAAGCTATCTATCTCCTTTGGTTGTAGATTTTTTTCAAGATGGAGATTTAGAAATCATCTTTGGAACAGGGGGCGAAGCCAATCCAGGCAGTTTGTGGCGTGTTCCACTCAACTCTCTCATCAATGAGGACATTTCTGATGCCATCCAATTGATCTCTAGTGAAAGCAAAGGAATGATTGCCC
>JAHDIA010000786.1:2235-2660 GCA_020631035.1 Chitinophagales bacterium
TAGCGGACCTCAACAAAGACAATGTACCCGATATTATATGCAATACTTATGATGGACGTATTGAAGCCATAGATGGTCGCAACAACCTAACACTTTGGAGTGTACAAATTCCAATGGGTGAAACCAATGCCTCTCCAGGAATTGGCTTTTTTAACGAGGACAATATACCCGATGTTTTTTGCAATTTTGGAATTGGCTTGGCTCCAACCTTCAATGAGTTTGTTCAACTGACCATCAATGGGAAAGATGGTAGCATCATTCAACAAGATAGTTTGGGTTTGGTACAGTTCTCCTCCCCTACCGTTTTGGACTACGATCAAGATGGTTATGATGAGATTGTATATTGTATCAACGATGCCAATACCTTACCGCCTGACTACTTCCTCCACGAACTCTTATTGATTGACATCAATGACCAGAATCAA
>JAHDIA010000037.1 GCA_020631035.1 Chitinophagales bacterium
TGAAAAATTTGATTTTCAAATTTTGTTCTAT
Organism: Chitinophagales bacterium; assembly: GCA_020631035.1. GTDB lineage: Bacteria > Bacteroidota > Bacteroidia > Chitinophagales > UBA2359 > JAHDGP01. The sequence goes on from JAHDIA010000037.1 coordinate 32, forward strand.
TTGTGGATTTGAGTTTTGTATTTCATAATTTAGTTATTTAACAACTCATTTAAATGAGTTTTTTGTTGTACCTTTGTGCAAAATATTTAATCACTTCAGGGGTGCTTTATCAAAAGCTGAGATTATACCCTCATAACCTGCTCTGGTTAATACCAGCGAAGGGAGTAAGTCGTTAGCATACCAAATGGCCTCGCCTTTTGTATATCTCCTGAATTATTGTATCCCACTATGGAGATATTCATCAACAATAAGCAACATAATATTAAAGAACAAAGTACCATTAAGGACTTATTGCTGCAATTGGACATTACACAAACCAAAGGTATTGCTATAGCCATCAATAATTTGGTTATTCCCAAAGAACAATGGGAACAGCACACCATTGTAGAAGCGGACAAAGTCATCATCATCACAGCTACTCAAGGTGGATGAGTTTGTTTCCAATAGATGTATTGCAAATGTTTAAAAACTCGAAAAAATGAAAAAAGATAAAATACCCAGTCAAGGCGTGATTAGTAAAGATCCTTTGACTGCTTCCCAAAAAATATATGTCAAAGGTGCCATACATGATATTGAAGTGGCCATGCGGGAAATTAGCTTATCTGATACAGTTAGCAATTTCAATGGCATCAAAAAAGTCGAAAAAAATGATCCTGTTACTGTTTATGATACTAGTGGGCCATATACCGATCCCAGCAAAGACATAGACGTTAAAAAAGGCATCGAACGCATTAGAGAAAACTGGATCAAGGATAGAGGCGATGTAGAACAACTGAACGATTTTAGTTCTGAATACTGTCGTCAAAGATTCAATGACTCCAAATTGGATCATCTTCGTTTTGAACACATCCAAAAACCACTCAAAGCCAAGCCTGGCAAGATTGTCACACAAATGCACTACGCCAAAAATGGCATCATCACTCCTGAAATGGAATACATTGCCATTCGTGAAAACCAAAGAATGGAAGAGTGCTTCAAAAAAGACAATGTTTTGTGGAAACAACACCAAGGCAACAGCTTTGGAGCCAATACGCCCACTTCTTGGATTACCCCAGAATTTGTCAGACAAGAAATTGCGAGAGGACGCGCCATCATTCCCAACAACATCAATCACCCTGAAAGTGAACCAATGATTATTGGACGAAACTTCCTTGTCAAAATCAATGCAAATATTGGCAACTCGGCTGTTACTTCTAGCATTGAAGAGGAAGTTGAAAAAGCAGTATGGGCATGTCGTTGGGGAGCCGATACCATTATGGACCTATCAACAGGCAAAAACATACACGAAACCAGAGAGTGGATCATCCGCAATTCGCCAGTACCCATTGGAACTGTTCCGATTTACCAAGCACTCGAAAAAGTCAATGGCAAAGCCGAAGAACTCACTTGGGAAATATTCAAAGACACCTTAATTGAACAAGCAGAACAAGGAGTCGATTATTTTACCATTCATGCAGGAGTATTATTGCGTTACATTCCAATGACTGCCAAAAGAGTAACAGGTATAGTCTCGCGTGGAGGCTCTATTATGGCAAAATGGTGTTTGGCACACCACAAAGAAAGTTTCTTATATACCCACTTTAAGGAAATCTGCGAAATAATGAAAGCCTATGATGTAGCTTTTTCTCTAGGAGATGGACTGCGCCCAGGCTCACTTGCAGATGCCAATGATGAAGCACAGTTTGCCGAGTTGCAAACATTGGGCGAACTCACCAAAGTCGCTTGGGAACACGACTGTCAGGTAATGATCGAAGGTCCAGGGCACGTTCCAATGCAAATGATTAAAGAAAATATGACCAAGCAATTGGAAGATTGTGACGAAGCACCTTTCTACACACTTGGACCATTGACTACAGACATTGCTCCAGGCTACGACCACATTACCTCTGCCATCGGTGCGGCAATGATTGGTTGGTTTGGTACAGCAATGTTGTGCTATGTAACGCCCAAAGAACACTTGGGACTACCCAATAAAAAAGATGTAAAAGATGGAGTCATTACTTATAAGATAGCGGCACACGCTGCCGATTTAGCCAAGGGACATCCAGGCGCACAATACCGTGACAATGCCTTGAGCAAAGCACGTTTTGAGTTTAGATGGGAAGATCAATTTAATCTATCCCTCGATCCAGATACTGCGCGCGAATTTCACGACGAAACCCTTCCAGCCGAAGGAGCAAAGGTCGCCCACTTCTGTTCGATGTGTGGTCCGCATTTTTGTAGTATGAAAATTACCCAAGATGTAAGAGAATACGCCAAGAAAAAAGGATTGGAAGAAGAAGGCAAAGCCCTAGAAAAAGGAATGGCAGAAAAAGCGGACGAATTCAAGGAAAAAGGCTCGGAGATTTATCTATAACATTTATAGGAGTCCCGACTGTGTCGGGATGCTTCGTGGCTACTGATTTGCCTACTATCCGCTTTTAGTCCCGTAGGTTGGTAAAACCAGACAGGTTTTTAAAACCTGTCTGGTTTAGTAACCAACCTACGGGAGCTAACCGCTACCATCAGGGCTAGTTTTAGAAGGTTCAGTGGCTTTCGCAGACACGGCTTTACATTACCATTAAATCAATGAATATGCTCCGACAAAAAGACTGTTTGCTGATAAGCAGGGCAGAAACATACAAAGACGAAGCAAACATCATCAATCGGTTGTTTGAGCAAAGTTTGTCTTGTTTGTATCTACGCAAACCCAAATGGTCAGCTTTGGAGTATGAAAGTTTGTTGAAGCAAATCAAAAGAGAACATAGGGAGAAAATAGTCGTTCACGCTCAAGCACCACTGGACAATCAATGGAAACTGGCAGGGCGGCATACTCCCTTTCATCTCTTGAATGAGACCAAGAAACAAAGTATAGGAGCCTCGGTCCATTCTTGGACAGAGTACCAAGCGATTTATGAACAAGCAGCTTATATCTGTATCAGTCCGTTCTTTGACAGTATTTCAAAATCCGATTACCTAAGCAATCAAAGTTTGTGGGAAATTCCTAGCAATGTTGCACTAGACAAGGCAGTGGCACTAGGAGGTATTAATACACACAACATTCCAGAACTTGTACAATTGGGTATCCATAAATTTGCGGTATTGGGAGCTGTTTGGAAAAGCGAAAATCCCATTCAAACATTTCTACAAATCCAAGATCAAATTAACAAATGTTAAGTGAAAGGCCATATGTAGCAAGCATCGCTGGATTTGACCCCTCAGCTGGAGCAGGAATATTGGCGGACATCAAAACCTTTGAAATGCACCATGTTTATGGTTTTGGCATTAATACTGCTATGACTTGGCAAAATGATGTAAGGATAGCCAAAATTGAATGGCTAAGTTTAGACAATATCTTAGCGCAACTCAAATTGCTTTTTCAAAGATTTGACATTCATTTTTTTAAAATTGGTATAGTTGAAAATGCGCAAACACTTAGGGGGCTTGTTGATTATATAAATAATAAAAGTGAACAGGCGACCATTGTATGGGACCCAGTGATTAAAGCATCATCGGGCTTTGCTTTTTCTGATTTTGGTAGTCAATCCAATTTGTTTGAGGGAATCAGTATTGTAACCCCTAATCAAAACGAATTTGAGCAATTGTTTGAGTCCAAAGAACAAGCATTGGCATTGTCACACTCCACTTTGATTTATCTAAAAGGTGGGCATAACCTAAGCAATCCAGGTTTGGATGTGTTGTATAATCAAGGGGCAAAAACACATTTTGAACCCCAAACAAAAGAGGTGTTTCCCAAGCATGGCTCAGGTTGTGTGTTTTCCTCTTCTTTATGTGCGAACTTAGCCAATGGGTTAGCCATAAATGAGGCATGCCAATCAAGCAAGAATTACATAGAAAGCTTGTTGGCATCTAATCAGAACCTTTTGGGCTATCACAAGCAAAACAAATTTAAGCAAGAATGAAACTACAATTCATTTCACAACAAACCCCAAGTATCACCCACTTAGAATCCATAAGGGCAGCTTGTGTTGCTGGTGTAAGATGGGTGCAATTGCGGGTCAAAAACCAAAACGAAAGAGCGATTTTGGAGATGGCAGAACAAGCTAGAGCTATTTGTGATCAATACCAAGCAAAACTAATCATCAATGATTACCCTTTGGTGGCAAAACTTTCTAATGCTGATGGCTTACATCTAGGGAAAGAAGATATGCCCATCTCTCAAGCACGTGAAATTTTGGGAGACAAATGTATTATTGGAGGAACGGCGAATACTTTTGAGGATATTAAAAATCATTATCAAAAGGGTGCTAATTATGTAGGTTTGGGACCTTTTCAATACACCACTACCAAAAAAAAATTAAGTCCTATTTTGGGATTGGAAGGTTACACCCAAATCATTGAAGAATGTAAACAACACCAAATCGAATTGCCCATCATTGCCATAGGAGGTATTCGATATGAACACATCAAACAATTAAAAAAAACGGGCATTAGTGGAATTGCAGTTTCCTCTTTGATTGTCCATGCAAAAGACAAAGCAGAATTGGTAGCAGATATTTTGGAGGTCTTGGGCAAATTATGAATTATGAATTGTGTGACTGAACAGGAAACACAGAAGCAAGGCATGAAGCGGATAGACAATAGAATCGACGAAGGACCAAAAGAACCGATGTTTACGCCCGATTGACGTACATACCATGTATGACGGAAAGCGGGGACACACGATGCAAACGAAGCCATCAATGCTCCGTTCTAATTTTAAGTTTTAAATTTTCAGTCAAATGCTAACAATTGCAGACAAAACATTTGAGTCTAGATTATTTACAGGAACAGGCAAGTTTTCAAGTGCCCAATTGATGGGAGAAGCATTGCTAGAAAGCGGCTCAGAATTGGTAACTGTTGCCCTTAAAAGGCTAGATCTCAATGAGAATGAGCAAGACAATATGTTGCAACATTTGGGAGATAAGCAGTTCAATTTGTTGCCCAATACTTCTGGTGTACGCAATGCAGAAGAAGCCATTTTTGCGGCTCAATTGGCGAGGGAAGCTTTGGAAACCAATTGGCTCAAACTCGAAATACATCCTGATCCTAAGTATTTGATGCCAGACCCAATTGAGACCCTTAAAGCAGCAGAACAGTTGGTTAAATTGGGTTTTGTGGTCTTACCTTATATACATGCAGACCCTGTTTTGTGTAAGCGATTGGAAGAAGTTGGGGTAGCAGCGGTCATGCCACTTGGTGCCCCTATTGGCAGTAACAAAGGTGTACGTACATCCGATTTTATTGAAATCATTGTAGAGCAAAGCAATGTGCCAGTAGTAGTTGATGCTGGATTGGGAGCACCCTCCCACGCCGCCCAAGCAATGGAAATGGGGGTAGATGCTGTCTTGGTTAATACCGCCATTGCCGTTTCGGACAATCCTGTAGTGATGGCAAAAGCATTTAAGATGGCAGTCGAAGCTGGTCGAATGGCATTTGAAGCCAAGTTGGGACAGAGTCAAAAGCAGGCAGAAGCAAGTAGCCCGCTTACTGCTTTTTTAGATGATTTGTAAAAGAATGAAGACAATTATAGAGGATGAATTTTAGACAAATATTTGATAACAAGGATTGGGATTTGGAAAAAGCTTCGATTTATGCGAAGACCCATAAAGAGGTGGAAACTGCCCTCGAAAAACCTTATAGAAACCTAGAGGATTTTAAGGCACTTATTTCCCCTGCTGCGGTGCCTTATTTGGAAGAAATGGCTCGGCAAAGTCAAGCGAGTACCTTGAAGCGTTTTGGGAAAACCATACAATTGTTTGCACCTTTGTACTTGTCGAATGAATGTCAGAATATTTGTACTTATTGTGGGTTTAGTTTGGACAATAAGATTCGTCGGAGGACTTTACTGGGAACAGAAATGGTGCAAGAAGCCGAAGCCATCAAAGCATTGGGATTTGATCATGTATTGCTGGTAACAGGAGAAGCCAATAAAACGGTGGGAATGTCCTATTTTGAAAAAGCGATGAAATTGATTGCACCACATTTTGCCCAAGTCTCTCTTGAAGTACAGCCCCTAGAACAAGCAGATTATGAAAAACTCATAGCTTTGGGACTCAATACGGTTTTGGTGTATCAAGAAACCTATCACAAAGCTGCCTATAAAACCCATCACCCCAAAGGCAAAAAATCCAATTTTTATTATCGTTTGGACACACCCGACCGTTTGGGTAGGGCAGGAGTACACAAAATTGGTTTGGGGGCACTGATTGGGCTAGAAGACTGGCGTACAGATAGTCTTTTTACTGCCATGCATTTAAAATATTTGGAGAAAAGGTATTGGAAAACAAAATATACCTTATCTTTCCCGCGATTGAGACCTCATGCAGGAGGCATACCAGTCGTAGACATGTCAGATAGGGAACTGGTACAATTGATATGTGCTTACCGATTGTTGAACGAAGAGGTAGAATTGTCAATTTCTACCAGAGAAAGTGAAATATTTAGGAACAACATCATCAAACTAGGTATTACCTCTATGAGTGCTGGTTCAAAAACCAATCCAGGAGGTTATTCGGTGGAACCCAGTTCTTTAGAACAGTTTGAAATCAGTGATGAACGTAGTCCTAAACAAATAGCTCAAATGATTACTGAACAAGGGTATGAGCCAGTTTGGAAAAACTGGGACGCAGTATTGTCAACATTGGTCTAACTTTTGTTGAAGTCTATCGTATAGATTATAATGAGCCAAACCTATTTAGGATTTTAGGATGATAAAAAAATTTCCATTTTACAAACAATTGGATCAGGCGGACTGTGGTCCCACCTGTCTCAGAATGATTGCCAAATATTATGGCAAGTCATATCCCTTGGAATTTCTAAGAGAACAATGTTACATTAATAAAACAGGGGTAACAATGGCGGGTATCAGCGACGGTGCACAGGCCATTGGCTTGCGAACTCTTGCTGTAAAGGTGCCTTTTAGCAAATTGAGGGAAGCACCACTTCCAGCGATAGCCTATTGGAGGCAAAGACATTTTGTTGTTATACGAAAAATAGAGAAGAACACTGTTTGGGTCGCAGACCCAGCGTTTGACTTGATCAAATATAAGAAAGAAGAGTTTTTAAAAGGCTGGACCAATAACAATACGCTTGAAGGAGATGGAGAAGAGGAAACAGGCATTGTGTTGTTGCTTGAGACAACTCCTGAGTTTTTTGAAAAAGAAATAACTGAAGAAGATGGTATTACCATTGGTTATTTGTTTGAGTATTTACGCCCCTACAAAAGCTTCTTAATTCAGTTGGTGTTGGGAATGATTATAGGGAGTGTTTTACAACTGATTTTCCCATTTTTGACCCAATCTATTGTAGATAGAGGTATTGAGTATGAAGATATCAGCTTTGTCTACTTGATTTTGGCAGCACAGTTGATGCTGTTTTTTAGTCAAATGGCAGTAGGTTTTATTCGGTCATGGATTTTGCTGCATGTCAGTACCCGTATCAATATTTCGCTGGTGTCTGACTTTTTGGCAAAACTGATGCGGCTACCCATTTCGTATTTCGATTCGAGGGTGATTGGGGATATTTTGCAGAGAATTGGAGACCACAAGCGGATTGAGTCTTTTATGACAGGTTCAACCTTGAGTGTGATGTTCTCAATGGTCAACTTCATTGTCTATGGTTTTTTGATGGCGTATTACAATGTGCCCATCTTTTTGGTGTTTATGATTAGTTCAGTGCTTTACTTTGTTTGGGTAATGCTCTTTTTGAAGAAACGAAAGGAACTGGACTTTAAACGCTTTGACCAAGCATCGAACAATCAAAGTAATTTGGTACAGTTGGTGACAGGAATGCAGGACATCAAGCTCAACAACTGTGAGAATCAGAAAAGATGGGAGTGGGAACGGATTCAGGCAAAGTTGTTTAAAATTAGTGTAGAAGGATTGAAACTGAGTCAGTACCAAAGTTTTGGAGCAAACTTTATTAGCAATCTCAAAGATATTTTGATTACTTTTTTGTCTGCCAAGGCGGTCATTGACGGAGACATTACCTTGGGTAGTATGTTGGCGATTCAATACATTGTTGCACAAGCCAATGCCCCCTTGGGTAGTATGATTAGCTTTATTCAGTCGGCACAAGATGCGAAGATCAGTTTGGACAGATTGAATGAGGTACGTAAAAGAGAAGATGAGGAGCCTGTTAAAGTCAAACGTTTGCACCAATTGCCCCAAAATGCGGCACTTAGCTTAAAAGATGTTGACTTTACTTATGGTGGACCAAGTTCACCTTTGGTTTTGAAAAAGCTTTCTTTAACCATACCCGAAGGCAAGGTGACAGCCATTGTAGGAGCGAGTGGTAGTGGAAAAACCACCATTATTAAGTTGCTACTCAAGTTTTACAATCCAACAGCGGGAACCATCTTTTTGGGCAAACAAAAGCTAGAGAGCTTTCACAGTCGTTGGTGGAGGGGAATCTGTGGTACGGTAATGCAAGAAGGCTTTATTTACTCTGATACCATTGCCAAAAACATTGGGGTAGGAGAGGATACGCTTAATGTAGACCGTTTGATGCACGCCATTCACGTTGCCAATATCCAAGAGTTTATAGAAGATTTGCCACTTGGTTTGGAAACACAAATTGGTGCCGAAGGAGTTGGTATCAGTCAAGGACAGAGACAGCGTATTTTGATAGCGAGAGCGGTTTATAAAAATCCCAAGTACTTATTCTTTGATGAGGCGACCAGTGCATTGGATGCCAATAATGAAAAAGTCATTATGGAAAACCTCGATCGTTTCTTCCAAGGAAGAACAGTGGTGGTAGTGGCACACCGTTTGAGTACGGTAAAAAATGCCGATAATATCATTGTATTGCATGGTGGGGAATTGGTAGAGCAAGGAACACACATAGAATTGGCACGTAAAAAAGGGTATTATTACGAATTGGTGAAAAATCAATTGGAATTGGGAAGTTAGAAAATTATGAATTGCCAATTCATTATTTATAACTCACAATTTATAATTAAAAAAGCGTCGGATGAGCGGGAGGATAAACCTTAAAACGGAGCCTAAAACCTGCGTTGGTTAATCGGAACGCCGAACCACAGCCAAAACGTAGCCTAGAGCTGATGACGTTGCACAATAAAAATTGAAAATTAAAAACTAAAGATTAAAAATTAAGGATGAAACAATCTTGATTTTTAAATAGAACAAATGCTGAGAACAATACATAAAGAGACGTATTTTCATGTTTCTAGAGGTGGTAGTTGGGAGAGTGGAAGAGAATATTTTATAGGGGAAGAAGAAAACCACTTTATTAGGAACCATATGAATAGGGAGTTTGTAATAAAGGCGGCAGGAGCAAATGGTTTGCCTTTGAATATTGCTGCAAGTGCAATGCTGTATCATTTGAAAACGGGAGAAAAGCCGCCTGAATTGGAACGCATTTATCATTTTGAGGCTGACAAAACCATCCACGAAGCTTTGGCAATGAGTCAACATTACCTAACTCTGATAAGAGAAATGATTTTAGAAGATGTTCGTAAGGAATATTTTCCTGAAATGCCCTCTCGTAAAAAATGTATGTGGGTGATTCCCGATAAGAAAGAATCTTTGGCATTTTGGTTGCCTAGACTTAAAAACCCAGAAGCCACTATTTTGAAGGTCGAGTTGAGTGGGAAATTACATCGAAGTCCCCAACGCAATCTGATGTTGAATAGCTTTTCGGCTTCCTATATACGGCAAAATGCTTTTACCTATTGGATGGGAAACACAAGTTCTGAATTGGCAGACGATGAATGCATTTTTCAGGGACAAATGAAAGTAGTAGAAGTGATCAATCAATAAAGTGAAAGGGCATTTAGAGGTGCGAGTAGTTTGGAAATAGAAATATATTTTTTATATAGCTATGTAATCTTTGGCAATATTATTGATTGCTAGTAGAAAATGGTTTAAATTGTAGAACTCACAATAGCTCAATGAATCCAGAAGAAGAATACAACGATCTGTTTCGAGACTTTTTTGACGGTAGCGAATCTAAGAAACGACCAAGTGGGAGACCACCAATGGAACGTAAGGAAAAAGTAATATCAAAACCTGAACAATTAAAACCTGAAGTAGGGGGAAAAGTAGCCGTTGAGCAATTGCCTAAAAATAAAGCAAATTCTGAAAAAGAAGATTTTGACTTGCCAGAATATGTACGCAAAAGATTGGAACGACAAAAAAAGTCAGAAAAAAACAAACAAAATGTTGAAGTGAGTGGAGGGACAGCACCCATTCAAAGGGATGGATTACCACCTGTCATACGTCCCAAAGAACAAAAGCCAGATTTACAAGAGCAGCACAGACAAAGAGTCGAACAACAACGGAAATTAGAAGAACACAAGCGTCTTCAACAACAACGCCAGTTGCAAGAACAACAGCGTCTTCAACAACAGCGTCAATTAGAGGAAGAGCAACGCCTACAGCAACAGCAAATGCAGGAGCAAGAGCGTCGCCAACAAGCACAAACGCAACAAAGAAGACAAGGACCATCCGTACCACCGCCGCCCCCTTCGCAAACAGACCAAAGAGGCAATGTAGAACCCGCTCAAGAAGGACGTGAAATTCCTGTATTGCGCAGCGAAGAGGTCCACGAAATATTGACCCAAGTCCCCAACTGGATGATTCGTTGGGGAACCACACTTGTATTTGGCATTATTGCAGCGATTATCACTATGAGTTACTTCATTAAGTATCCCGATGTAGTGGCAGGGCGCATTATTTTAACTTCTAGCAATCCTCCCGTTTCGGTTGTGTCTCAAGCCAATGGACCCATTAGCCTTTTGAGAGAAGACAAAACCAATGTCAAAGAAAGAGAAGTATTTGCCTATGTCAAAGGATCGACGAAGTTTGAAGATGTCATTACTTTGAATCGAAAACTCAAGTCGCTCAAACAAGAAATGGAAGCTGGGCAAAGAATCAGCACTGCTGGATGGCCTGAACTCGAATTGGGACAAATGCAGGCGACCTACAACAATTTGGTTCTCAAAATCAAAGAAGCCGACCAATTTTCCCAAACAGAAAACAACAATATATCCCGCAAAAACAACATCGACCAACAAATCGAAGAATTAAGAAATATTCAGCTCAAACGTCAAGAGAACATCAATTTACTTCGTAGAGAATATGACCAAGCAAAAGGGGCATTAGAAAGTCGTTATCGTCCATTGTTGCGGTCAGGGGTCATTTCGGCTACTGAATTTGAAAGCCGTGAAGCAGAAGTATTGCGAAAAGAGAGCAACTATCAAGGTGCCAAAACCAGCCTTAACGAAACCAAAAATCGAATACTAAGTCTCGAAAGTCAAAAGGCAGAACTTGATTATTCCGAGGGTCAACAAACTTTTAGTAACCAGAGTGCTGTGAGCAATGCATATGCTTCAGTTATCAACCAGGTTAAGCTTTGGGAAGACCAATATCTGCTCCGTGCCCCCATTGGTGGCAAAATCAACTATCTACAATTTGTCAAAGAAAACACCTACATTCGTCGTGAACAACCCTTGGCGAGCATCATTCCACTTTCTGAAGAACTGGAAGAAGGCAAAATTGATGCAGGAAAATTAGTAGGTGAACTCTTGTTGCCAGCTAGAGGCGCAGGAAAGGTTGAAGTGGGGCAGTCAGTCAATGTCGAACTAGACGATTACCTCAAAAAAGAATATGGCGTTGTCAAAGGGGAAGTTATTTCGATTTCTGACATAACCAGCGAACTCCAAGCAGGTCCTGAGACGATGGCAGCTTACAAAATATACATCAGTTTCCCTGAAGGTCTCAATACCAAGAGTGAACAGGTAATAACCTTTAGACACAATATGGGAGGAACCGCCGAAATCATCACCGAAGATGTTCGTTTGATTTCACGTATCTTCAATGAACTCCAAGACCTTTTTGACAACATAGGAGAATAGGAGCGTGTAAATACCTACTCATTTTACCTTTACTTAATTTTTTTGTACGGAACGCTTTATTTTTCAAACGAAGTCGAGTCCCTGCTGTACACTGCTACTCCTCGCTCAACTTCGAGAGGCTCACCGTTTAGTCTTTCATACACCAGTTTGGTCATAAAAAATAGGGACAGGCATTTTGCAAAAGCGAGGTGCTTGAGCCTCTCAAAGCCTCACTGTGGGGTATCCGTTGCCATCAGGCGTAGATTCGCCTCTCTTTATGCTTCGTCTCATAAGAAAAAATCAGATTACGAAAAATCTTCATTTTTGTTTCAAATCCTAATTTTCTTTTTAACTTTGTATTCATATCCCTCCAATTGAAATAGATAAATTGCTCCCACTATCATTACCAAAGCAAGCTTTCTATATAAAACTACTACATGAGCAGTTTATTTCAATTGATTAAATCCTTAAAAAAAAGCGAGAAGCGGTACTTTAAAATATACGCACAATCCTTTGTAAAGGAAGAAAGTATGTATGTCAAATTGTTTGATGCAATTGACAAACAGGAGGAGTATAACGAAAAGGACCTACAGGAAAAATTTCAGATCAAGCACATATCGGTTGCTAAAAAATACCTATTTGATGCCATACTCAAAAGTATGCGCAACTATCAAACTGAACACCATCAGGGATTTCAGTTGCTTGACGCTCTAAAAAACATTTCCATTCTCCGCAACAAAGGACTCATCAAAGAGGCAATCAAAATATACGAGAAAACAGAAAAGCAATTGCTAGACAATCATCTGTATACTTTTTTAATAGAATTGCTCAATACAGGTGAAGTTTTATGGGCGAGTTATTTGCCTAACAAAGAAGTGACCGACAAATTGGTCGAATTGAATCAAGAAAAATTAAAGTACATTGCTTATCTTGAAACGACTACCTCTTTTCGGGCACTGGCAAGAGACATCAAAAACGCCCTCAGAATTTTGCATCCTATCAGAAATGAGGAACAAGAAACAGAGATACAAGCTTTTTTACAGCACAAACTCTTAACGGAAAATGAGGAGTCGCAAATCATCATTGCGCAAAGCTTGTACTATGAATGTATTACCCTCTGCAATTTGGCACTGCTCAATTATCAAATAGTACAAAACAATGCTCAAGAAGCAGTCGAACTCTTGTTGGAGCAAAAAAATACTTCGATTATTTACTACAAAACACTCATTGCCAACCTTAGTAATTTGTTATTGGCATCAGCATTTTTAAGAAATGAAGAGGTTTTTCAGAAGTATGATCTTATATACCAAAAACTGCAAAAGAAAATCAATGGAAAACTGAATAAACGCTTAGATGTCATCTTACAAAAATTATATTACAATTATCTGTTACATTACTACATCGAAAGGAGTGATTTCATCGAAATTGTCAAACTCGAAAAAGAAATTGTTAAGTTTTGGAGAGGTAATGATGACTTTTTAGATACTGATTGGCGGATGACAGTCAGTTTCTTTTTAGCACAATCTTTTTTCTTTGATCAAAACTTAAATAAAGCACAAGAATGGACAGAAATTATTTTGGAAGAGGAGAAAAACAATCCCAAAATTCCTTGCATTTGTAATGCACGCATTCTCAATCTAATGATTCATTATGAAAAGGGAAATTTTATGTTGTTGTACTCTCTGTTTCGTTCAACATATCGCTACCTAAATAAAAATGAAAGGCTTTTTAAGTGCGAGAGAGCATTGTTAAATTTCTTTAAATGGTTAGGCGAAAATAGCAATGCCCCCAATTTGCCAGATAAGTTTCTTAAATTGATACAACTCCTTGAGAATCTGAAAGATAACAAATACGAGAAGAACTTTTTTAAAGAAATGAAATTGGATATTTGGATAAAAGAAAAGAAAAAACAGATTGTACAAGAAGCTTAGAAACCTTAAAATTCTTCTTTTTTTTGTATAAAATAACAAAGTAGCATAAGCTAACTTTAATTGCGCATTTTATAGACTCCTCACTTCACACATCTACTATTAATCCACTATTTGGTTGAAGGCATTTTGCCTAATATATTCATTTTTTGTCCCAAAAAAACAAAATATTTTTTGTAACTAATTATATATAACTGATTATGAGTAAGAACAAGAAGAACAAAAGCATTGATATTTATAAATCATCAAGAGTAGATGTACTTTATGTATCAGCAACCAGTGAACGAATGGAATCTATGGATGATATATCACTGCTTTATAATGGAAATTGGAATGGGTATAATTATGAAGTTTTTCAGGATCAATATGGTAAAATAATAGTTTGCTATCAAATAAGTGATGCAGCTACTTTTTGAAATTATATTTGATTCCCTGATAATTTATACTTTATGTATAGTATCTATTTTTCAGATGTTTTGTTTTCTCCTCCCAAAACATCTTTTTCCTTTATCGGTTACTTATTGTTTATCACAAAACAAAAACGACATTCTAACCTTAACAAAACATAACACAATGTAAATCAATTATGATTTTTTTTAACACTAAAAGAACTAATTATGAAGAAGTTAAAGTTAAAAGAGTTACAAGTTTACAAAATTGACGAAGTGGTATGCTTAAATGCAATTGGAGGCGGGAAGAGTGAAAGCTCTGTGAGAAAACAGATTGAAGCGGATGTTAATAGGGTAGCTGACACAACAACCGATACAACAACAACTGATACCTATGCCGAAATATATCATGCAACAATGGCACGACTGTTTTTTTGTCCTACTATTAGTGATCCAGCAACTTTCTAAAAACTAGAATGCATAGTTTGACCACTTTTTTTGTATTGTTTGATACTTAAAGAAGTCCCTATATTTGCAATACAATAATTCTCAACAAAGAGCAAAATTGAGGATAATATAATATAGAGGTGACATATTATACATTTAGAGGGTAGATTTAAACATCTACCCTCTTAATTCAACTCTAAAAAAATAATCCCCCCTTCCATAAACTAATTAGAAAATATTCTAATCTGGATAGAATAGTATAATAATCTAATTTATTTATCAAACTTCTTAAAATACTAATTATGAGCAAACTAACTTTTAATGAATTAAATGAATATGCCATAGATCAAATAGTTGCTAAGAATGTGATTGGTGGATGGGGAAAACAAAAGAAAAGCAAGAGTAAAAGTGGTGGAGCCAGTAGTAGTAGTGGAGGTGGACATCATTATAGCTCAGGAGCAAGTCAATCTTCTGGAGGAAGTATCCATGCTGTTGCTTCTGTAAGTCAAGTATCAGCTGGTGGTAAGAAAAGCAAAAAAAACCACAAATCTTATCACGGTTATAGTTGGTCTGCTTGGTGGTAAGCACAAACTATAGTCAAAATTGAAATTTTTTACTTAGTATAATAATAATCTTTTAAAGGATTGACCTGAAGTAGTTAATCATCTATTTCAGGCAATTCTTTTCAAAAAAATAAGCATAATTAAATGAAAACCCCAGAGGCCTTATTAAATGATACTTATATGGTTCCCTCCTATTGGTCTTTTCCTCCTTTAGAGGAAATAAATCATATGAGTATCCCTGCTGAGCAGTGGAGTAAACTTCAAAATGAAGAGGCCTTTTTGTTTTTCAATCAAATCGATAATAAAGTACTTTTACTTAATCCAACTATCAAAACATTTTTGGACGCATTTAAATCTCCCAAAACACTCAAAAAAGTTATTGAGGAATTTGCTGAGATACAAGAATGTCATCCCGCCGAAATTGCAGGAGATATGGCTGTTTTTACAGCAGATATGTTGGAGAGAGGACTCATTATTGAAGAAAATGCTCAACAAGAAAATATAGAGAAAATTACAGAGTATGATGCAGAACCTTTTGTGACTGGAGATGTATTTAATGGATACATCATACAAGATTTAATAGTACGCAACTCTAAAGTAGATGTCTATCTTGCACAAAAAAAGGATAACAAACAGCAAGTAGTTGTCAAGGTATTGCGTACGGCTTTGTTCAATACTCCTGAAGTTAAAAAACTTGAAAAAGATAAATTTATACAAGAATTTAAAATCCAAAAAAATATTGATGAGCATCCACATATATGTAAAGTGTTAGAAGTAAATGCGGAAGTAGACAATCATTATGCCATATTGGAATATATTGAAGGTATGTCACTCAAAGAATTTGTATTGACTTATCCTAATCAAAATTTAAATGAAAGAATAAATTTACTCTGCCAAATGTTGAGTGTCATCGACCATTTGCACAAAAATGAGGTAGTGCATGGCGATATTCATTACAAAAACTTTATGGTGACTCCAGAACAAAGTATAAAAATCATTGATTTTGGATTTGCCAACAATGTCGAATGCGAAGAAGGTGAATACATACATTTTGGCGGGTTTAGACAATTCATTCCGCCTGAAAGATTGGACAAAAATGCTTTCCAATTTGTTGAAGGGAAATCAGAACGCACTTCCGAAGTATTTCAGGCAGGAGTCCTAGCATACTTCATTATTTATGGAAAATTGCCCTTTGAAGGATTTACTTGGAAAGAATTGGCAGAACAAATAGAAAACAAAAATCCCGAATGCCTCCCACTAACACAACTAGGGGAACAAATACCTAAAGAGGTTTTGCACTTAATTCATAAATCAATGGAGAAAAAACCTCAGAATAGATTTCCTTCCATAGCTGATATGCTACAATCTATTCAACACTATTGGATAAAATTGAAAGAAGAACCAATGCCAGAGAATTAAACCAACTTAAACGCAAGTGTGCTATCCAATGTATCAGAAACAACACAGATTGGTTTTGATTCACTCGATAGTAAACTTGAGCAATCAAGGGAGTGATTGTGGGATAGT
>JAHDIA010000038.1 GCA_020631035.1 Chitinophagales bacterium
ATATGGGTAAACAAGATGTAATCAAACAAGATGGAGTAGTAGTAGAATCGTTGGGAAATGCCAAATTTAGAGTTCAATTAGAAAATGGACACGTTGTATTGTCACACATTGCAGGAAAAATGAGAATGAACTACATTCGTATCCTCCCTGGTGATAAGGTTCAAGTTGAAATGTCCCCCTATGATTTGAGTAGAGGGCGTATAACATATAGATACAAATAAAAAACACTTCTTTGAAGTGCCTTTCTGGTATTTCAAAGATAAAAAAATAATAAAATGAAAGTAAGAGCTTCCATAAAAAAACGAACGGCTGATTGCAAGGTGGTCAGAAGAAAGGGCCGTTTGTATGTAATCAATAAAAAGAATCCTAAATTCAAACAAAGACAAGGATAGATGGCACGTATAGCAGGAGTTGATTTGCCAAAATACAAACGTAGTGCAGTCGCACTCACGTATATTTATGGCATCGGAAACACGGTTGCAAGAGACATACTCGAAGCAGCGGAAATTGATCCCAATACCAAGGTCAAAGATTTAACAGACGAAGATATTACGAAAATTCGTCAAGAAATTTCTAACATCAAAGTAGAAGGGGAACTCAAAGCAGATGTTCAATCCAATATTAAACGTCTGATGGATGTCGGATGTTATAGAGGCATTCGCCACAGAAAAGGACTTCCGCTAAGAGGACAAAGAACCCAAACCAATGCTCGCCAAAGAAAAGGTAAGCGTAAGACGGTTGCGGGTAAGAAAAAAGCACCTAAATAAAAGTAAATCTGGCATTGAAGTTTTTTCAGTGCCTTTTAAATCTAAGCTGAAATGGCAAAAGGAAAAGGTAGAAAACCATCCAAGAAAAGAAACGTTCAGGTTTCGGCAGATGGTAAAGCTTTTATCAAAGCAAGTTTTAATAATATCATCATCTCACTCACCAATGCAAATGGTGATGTGATCTCTTGGGGTTCTGCTGGTAAAGCAGGTTTTAGAGGTTCTAAAAAGAATACTCCTTATGCAGCACAGATTGCAGCACAAGGGGCAGCTCAAACAGCTTATGAAGCTGGTCTTAGAAGAGTCGAGGTTTTTGTAAAAGGACCAGGTTCAGGACGTGAGTCTGCAATTCGAACTATCTCTGGTTCTGGAATTGAGGTGACCATCATTAGAGACATTACCCCATTGCCACACAATGGATGTCGTCCTCCCAAAAAGAGAAGAGTTTAAGTTTTTAAAAACACAAATAAATCGAACCTAAAATACAAGTCAGTGCTGACTTGTATTTTTATTCATAGGAAAAAGAAAAAAAATGGCAAGATACAATGGTCCTAAATCCAAGATAGCCAGAAAATTTGGTGAGGCCATCTATGGATATGACAAGGCTTTTGAAAAGAAAAGTTATCCACCTGGACAACACGGTCCTTCAAAGCGTCGTAAAAACACTTCAGATTATGGCTTGCAGCTAAAAGAAAAGCAAAAAGCTAAATATACTTATGGTGTATTGGAACGTCAATTCCGTAATCTGTTTAAAGAAGCCAATCGTCGCTCTGGTATTACAGGAGAAAATCTACTACAATTGTTGGAGTCTCGTCTTGATAATGTAGTATTTCGTATGGGCTTGGCTCCAACTAGAAGAGCCGCACGTCAATTGGTATCACACAAACACATCAAATTAAATGGTGTTGTTTGCAATATCCCCTCTTGTCAGGTAAGAGTAAATGACGAAATTTCTATTAGAGAAAAGTCTAAAGACTTGGAAGTAATTCAGTCTTCACTCAACAAAAGAGGGAAAAAGTTTCCTTGGGTTGATTTCAATAGAGAATCAATGTCAGGTAACTATATGGCTGTGCCTGCAAGAGAAGAAATTCCAGAAAACATCAATGAACAGTTGATTGTCGAGCTTTACTCTAAGTAATAGCTGTTTTTTCTTGGGATCTTTCCCAGTCTTGTACGGAAAAAATACAGTGCTCATTTATTCATTTAACAATTAACGCCTCTAATAAAAAAGATTTTATGAGCTTATTAACGTTTCAAAAACCTGACAAAATAATTTTACAAAAAGCCAATGACTTTGAAGGTACGTTTGAGTTTCGTCCTTTAGAGCCTGGTTTTGGTGTAACTGTTGGAAATGCATTACGAAGAGTCCTTTTATCTTCCTTAGAAGGTTTTGCCATTGCTTCTGTTAGAATTAGTGGAGTAGACCACGAATTCTCAACCATAGAGGGAGTCATAGAGGATGTAACAGAAATTGTACTCAATCTCAAGCAGGTAAGGCTAAAAGCCAATTCGTCAGAAGATGACGGACAAGCTGAAAAAATCTTGGTGAGTATCAGCGGACAGGAACAATTTACAGCTGGTGATATAACCAAATTTACTAGTAGATTTACTGTCACCAATCCTGACTTGCTTATCTGTACTATGGACGATTTGGTGAATTTAGAACTAGAATTGGTCATTCACAGAGGTAGAGGTTATGTTTCGGCTGAAGACAACCAAACCAAAGATGATCCAATTGGAACAATACCCATAGATTCTATCTTTACGCCAATTAGAAATGTAAAGTACAAAGTAGAAAATACGAGAGTTGAACAAAAAACAGATTTTGAGAAACTCATTATTGAAATAAAAACAGACGGTACCGTTCACCCAGAGGAAGCCATTAAAGAAGCTGCTCGTATATTGATCCAGCATTTGATGCTCATCTCTGATGAAAACATTACTTTCGATACCAAACCCGATCCAGGAGAAGAAATTGTCGATGAGCATATTTTACATATGCGCAAGTTGCTCAAAACGAACCTTGAAGATCTTGACTTATCAGTAAGAGCATACAATTGTTTGAAAGCAGCTAAAATAAATTCTTTGGGAGAGTTGGTTCAGTACGATACCGCAGAACTGATTAAGTTTAGAAACTTTGGTAAAAAGTCTTTGATGGAAATCGAAGAGTTGGTCATCAAAAATGGCCTGTCTTTTGGAATGGACTTGTCAAAGTATAAACTAGAAGAAGATTAAGAAAATAATTAAAGTAAGCAGCATAATCCTAGAGTCATGCGTCACGGAAAAAAAATTAACCATTTAGGCAGAAAAGCAGCCCATCGTAAAGCGATGTTGGCCAATTTGGCTTGTTCTCTTATTGAACACAAACGTATTAAAACAACCTTAGCCAAAGGTAAGGCTTTGAGAAAATACGTTGAGCCAATGATCACCAGATCAAAAAATGACACTACACACAACAGAAGAGTCATTTTTGGATACTTGCAAAACAAACATGCGATCAACGAATTGTTTGGTGACATTTCTTCAAAAGTAGCAGATAGACCTGGTGGATACACTCGTATCCTAAAGATTGGACACCGTCAAGGGGATGGAGCAGAAATGTGTATCATCGAATTGGTAGATTACAACCAGGATATGCTCAATGCACCTACTGAAGCTAAGAAGAAAACACGTAGAGGTCGTCGTAAAAAGAAAGAGGAGGGAACAGCTACACCTCCTGTAGAAACTACAGCTGAAGAAGCAGTAGAAGAAACGACTGATGCAGTAGAAAATGCTGCTGAAGAAGTAGTGAATGATGCTACAGATACAGTAGAAGATGCTGCAAAAGATGTTGCAGATGCTGCCGAAGATGCAGTAGATGGAGACAAAGACGCATAAACTCTAGAAAAAGAAATACAAAAAAACCGTCATTGGGATTTTCCCAGTGACGGTTTTTTGTATTATGACCAATAGTTTTTAGCCTTTTGTTGGAATAGGAATGCTTGGTGGGGCAGGTCCTAAAGAACAAGGGCATAATTTTTTTGTTCTTGGAATAGCAATATCCCAACAGTCACAGTTGACTACGCCATTCACAGGAGAAGTAGTGTAAGCATATGCACAAGCTCTAAAGTTGCCACACTCATTCATTTCTATAGAAGCCTGACACATTGGGTCATTACAAAGATTATCACTTTTTGAATATAGATAATCAGCAATTAGAAGTATTGGATGTAGCGGGAGGATGCACTTTAAAACGCAGCCTAAAGCCTGCGTTGGCTAACCAGGCCAAGACCTAGCCTAGTATCAGTGGCGTTGCCCCAAAATAAAAAAAATGCCCCAAGAGCAAAGCTCTTAGGGCATCAAGTTTTTTCATTTTGCCACAGTCAAATGGCGTCAGTTTAGCTCATTGATTATTCTTTAATGAATTTTTGAGCCAACATTTCTTGATTTTTGCTGATAGAGATCAAGTAAGCACCAGCAGCCAATTGGTTAACATCCATACTAATTTGATTAAGACCAGATTGTACTTTGGTTTTTTGTTCTGTCATCAACTTACCTGATAAATCAAAAATTTGTACAACAACTTCATCAGAGGTATTAGAGTTCAATTGAAGCATCAAGTTCTCTTTTACAGGAACAGGTTGAACAGATACAATTGCCCAATCACTACCCAAGCTGGTTAAAGTAGTATTGTTGGTAGACTTACAAACTTCGTCAAAGCTTTTGTTCAAACCAGCAAAAGAACCATTTTCCATTTTCTTTTGTGGGTCATTGCTGCTTTGATTGAAGTTGGTGCCAGCAGAATCATTAGATGGGCCATTTTGAGTGCCTCGGATTTGAATGTTGGGATCTTTGCTTGAATCAACTACATCAAAACAAACAGTTGAAGCAGAAATCCAATCTTTTGTTAAAATAGCAGAACAATCATCTTGAGAGAAGGCATTGAACAACAACAAGGAAATCAAGAAGTCTCCAGGAATGAGACCATCAAAACTTTGTTTGTCGTATGGATGAATGTTGCCACAAGTACTGTTTTCATCGAAGTTAACAGAGCTAAAAGTGCCTTTATTGACATTGCCACTCTTGCCATTAAATAAGATGGCCTCAGCATTGTAGTTGAACCTAATAGAAGAATTTCCCAACAAAGTTGCACCATTGTTGGTATTTTTGAGTTGGACATCTACACAGTATTGTGCATTGTTACAATCAATTTGGTTGTGATTTTCTACAATTCGGACATCAACACCTTGTTGAGCTGACAAACTAAGGCATACACCAAAAAGGAAAAAGGCCGAGAGAATCTTGTGCATAATCATATTATTCAAATATTTACAATATATTTTAAAAATTCAATTTAATAAGTACTTATTATAGTACTCCCCACCAACATTAAGTTACAATTTAAGCTATTTTTCTACTATTTGACAACTTATTTTGATAGTTTTGTATAGAAATAGATATAATTGTACGTATTTTATGAAATAAATTTTCATTTCTACCCTAATTAGATTTCTAATAAGGGTGGATTCCTTTTATATCTAGGGAATTCATCGTATATTTGTAAAAAAAATAAACAGGGGGCATTCTATGCCCCCTATTTTATTACACAAAATGCAAGTAGAGGAAAGAATAAAATCAATTGTTGAAGCACATTTTGAAGGGACTGATGGCTTTTTGGTCAACATAAAAAAGGGCAATCTGAAAAAGATTCAAGTTTTTGTAGATCGCATGAATCAAAACATTCACATTGATGATTGCGTAGCCATTAGTAGGAAATTAGAACAAATGTTGGAAGAAGAGGCTTGGGTTGATGAGAAGTATACCCTAGAAGTGTCTTCGCCAGGAATGGGCAATCCTTTTAGAGTACTTCAACAATATCAAAAAAATCTCAACAAAAATGTTGAGGTGTTGCTCTTAGACGGAATAAAATATGAGGGAATGTTGAAATCTGTGAGTGAGGATGGTTTTGTTTTGGAGGAACACAAAAAGAAAAAAGGCGCAGCCCCCGAAATTATTATGAATAAATTCAAATTTGAAGACATCAAAAATGTTAAAAAGAAAATTAACTTTTAATTAAATGGGAATTGTAAATTTAGCGGAATCTTTTTCCGAATTTAAAGAGTTCAAAAATATTAATCGTCCTACCATGATGAAAGTCTTGGAGGATGTATTTAGAACCTTGTTGCGCAAAAGATACGGTGATGATGAGAACTTTGATGTTATTGTAAATACAGACAAAGGAGATCTTGAGATTTGGCGTAGAAGAGAAATTGTAGAGAATGGTGCAGTGATGGATTCTTTGAAAGAAGTGGCACTGAATGAGGCGAGGCGAGTAGAGGGAGATTATGAAGTAGGAGAAGAATTATACGAAGAAATCAAAATTGATGATTTTGGAAGAAGAGCGATATTGGCAGCACGCCAAACACTCATTTCCAAAATTATGGAGTTGGAAAAAGATGAACTGTATAAAAAATACAGTGATAGAGTTGGGGAAATCATTATGGGAGAAGTGTACCAAGTTTGGAAACGCGAGCTATTGGTACTTGATGATGAAGGGAATGAATTGATTTTGCCAAAAGAAGAAATGATTAAAAGAGATTTTTTCAAGAAAGGAGATACAGTAAGAGCCATTGTAAAGGAGGTTGCACTCAGAAACAATACTCCCATCATTCGTTTGTCTCGAACAGATAATAACTTTTTGGCAAAGTTGATGGAGTTAGAAGTCCCCGAAATTTTTGATGGACTGATTGTTGTTAAGAAAATAGTACGCCAACCTGGTGATAGAGCTAAAGTTGCCGTAGAATCATATGACGATCGTATCGATCCAGTAGGAGCTTGTGTGGGAATGAAGGGGTCTAGAATTCACGGAATTGTAAGAGAATTGAAAAATGAGAATATAGACATCATCAATTTTACGGGCAATACACCACTGTTTATTCGTAGGTGTTTGACCCCCGCTAAGATTAATTCAATGGACATTGATGATACAAACAATAGAGTGTCAGTTTATTTAGATCCAGAGGAAGTATCCAAGGCAATTGGAAAAGGAGGGGTAAATATTAAATTGGCTAGTAGAATGACTGGATACGAAATAGATGTCTATAGAGATACAGAAGATTTTGAAGAGGAAGATGACATTATGTTGGATGAGTTTTCAGACGAAATTGATAAGTGGGTCATTGATGTTTTGAAGGGTATTGGACTGGATACAGCAAGAACTGTGCTCGATATGGAACGAAAAGAGCTGCTTAGACGTTCAGACTTGGAAGAAGAGACTATTGACAATATTTTAAAGATTTTGGCAGAGGAGTTTGAAGAATACAAAATTGAAGGTGGAGGACAAACTCAAACAAAAGGAAAAGTAGACAATAAGAAAGCGAACGAAATTAAAGCCAAAGTAGAGGAGGAAGAGTAAAGATGGAGGGCTTTTTTTTACCGATTTGGACTATATAATTTGTAATTTAGGTAGTTTTTTCTTATTATAGGGGGCTATAATGGCTCTTATTATACAGGGAAAGGCTTATTTCTAATAAACAAATCCCATTTTTTACATACATAAAAAACTGAATGCCAGAAGTTAAAAAAAGAACTTTTAGATTAGCAAAGGTGGCTAGTGAATTTAATGTTTCTTGGCAAACCATTGTTGAACATCTTAACAAAAAAGGTTTTGAGGTGGATGCCAAACCTACGTCAAAACTTTCGGAAGAAATGTACACTGCTCTTCAACAGGAGTTTAGCTCGGACGTAGCACTCAAGGAAAGAGCAGAACAGGTGAAGATTGGTCGCAAGAATCGTGAAGAGATTAAGATAGATGAAGAAGGAACGATACATACAGTCAGTCGGAAATCAGTAGAGCCTAAGGCAGAAAAAATTGTTAAAGGAGAAACATCTGAAGAAAAAGCTGTTGAAGAAGTTGCTGAAAAAGTTACAGAAGAAAAAGCAGAGAAACCCTTACAAACCGAAATACCTAAGCTTGAAGAAGTTGTAGAAGTAGAAGCAACCAAAGTAGAGGAAGTAGCTGCGAGCAATCTTGTTGAGGAGGTTGAGGTAAAAGAACTAGAGACTCCCAAAGCAAAGGAAGAAACTACAACTACCGTGAAAGAGGAAGTGGTTGAGGAGCCTAAAGTAGAAACTCCCCCGCCGCCTAAACCTATTGTTGATGTTGAGAAAAGTAAGGAAATTACTACACCTGCTGCGCCTGTGGTTCCCCAAAATGTAAAAGCTGAAGAACCAACTCCAGTGGCAGAAGAAAAGGCGAAAGCAGAGAAGCCAGTGAAGCTTGAGAAACAACTTGAGGGTCCCAAAGTTATAGGCAAAATAGACTTGGAAGGACTTAAGAAAGGGAAAAATAAAAAGGAACATAATCCTTCCAAAAAACAACAACAAAAAGATGGGAAACAACATCCTCAATCTACAAATAGGGAAAAGCCTAAACACCACAAACAAGCACCTAAGTCTAAACCCAAAGAGGAAAAGAAAACAGCAGTGTTTGCTAAAAACAATCCTCCAAAGCAAAAAGTAGGTAAGGTAGTGAATGAGCAGCCACCTCAGCAAAAGAAGTCTGCCGACTCACCACAAAAACCTGCTTCTGAGGAAAAGACTATTGATATTAAAAGAAAAGTGCCTGTATTAGAAGGCCCTAAGGTATTGGGTAAAATTAAACTTCCTGTTGAGGATAAAAAGAAAAAAGGACAGTCCAATAAAAGACAGCGCAAAAGAATCAAGCGAACAGGTCCTAATACAGGAAAGAGCAATCAAGCAGGTTCTGGCTCTGGCTCTAAAAATACCAATAGCGGTAACAATAGCAATAGCGGTAACAATAATAATAATAACCGAAGTAGGACCTCCAGCAATAGCAACAACAGCAACAACAATAGAAGATCTTCTAATAACAACCAAAGAGGAGGATACAAATCTAGAAGAGGCAACTACAAAGGTAATAATAGAAAAAGAACAGAAGATGCTCCACAGATTTCTGAAAAGGAAATCCAAGAAAAAATCAAGGCTACTATGGCCAAGATGAGTGGAGGTGGTGGAAAGAGCAATCGCCAAAAGCTAAGAAGAAACAAAAGAGATGTCATTGCTGAAAAAGAAGCAAAAAGACATGCTAAGGCACAAGCAGAAAGCAAAATACTACAAGTTACAGAGTTTATCACTGTAAGTGAATTGGCATCGTTGCTAGAAGTATCTGCTACACAAGTTATCTCTGCTTGTATGACACTTGGATCTTTTGTATCCATCAACCAAAGATTGGATGCAGAACTCATTGATCTTGTATCAGAAGAGTTTGGCTATAAAGTCCAATTCATTGATGTGTCAGATCAAGAAGAAGAAGAAGAAATTGTAGATGATCCTAAAGATCTTAGAGAACGTGCGCCAATTGTCACCATTATGGGACACGTTGACCACGGTAAGACGTCTTTACTTGACTATATCCGTAGTGCCAATGTCATTGCTGGTGAGGTTGGGGGAATTACCCAGCACATTGGAGCTTATGAGGTAACAACCGAATCAGGCAATCAAATTACTTTCTTAGATACTCCTGGTCACGAAGCCTTTACCGCTATGCGTGCTAGGGGGGCTAAAATAACCGATATTGCAGTCATTGTTATCGCTGCTGATGATGCCATAATGCCTCAAACCAAAGAGGCAATCAGTCACGCTCAAGCAGCAGATGTACCCATCATTTTTGCCATCAACAAGATTGACCGTCCTACTGCCAATCCTGAAAAAATCAAGGAACAATTGGCAGGTATGAACCTCTTGGTCGAAGATTGGGGTGGGGAATACCAGTCCGAGGAAATCTCAGCCAAAATGGGTACCAATGTAGACGAATTGCTAGAAAAAATCCTATTGGTTGCCGAATTACTTGAACTCAAAGCCAATCCAGACAGGGTTGCTTCTGGTTCAGTTATAGAGGCAGAGCTTGACAAAGGGCGTGGATATGTTTCTACTTTATTGGTACAAACTGGTACGCTTAAAGTTGGTGATATGATCGTTGCAGGCTCTATTTATGGTAAAGTCAAGGCAATGACCGACGAAAGAGGCAAACGTGTCAAAGCTGCAGGTCCATCTACACCAGTAATGGTCTTGGGTCTCAATGGGGCACCTCAAGCAGGGGAGAAATTTAAGGTATACGAGTCCGAATCTGAAGCCAAAGACGTTGCGACCAAACGTGAGCAAATTGTTCGAGAACAAGGACGTCGTACCAAAAAACACATTACCCTCGAAGAAATTGGGCGTCGTTTGGCACTCGAAAACTTTAAGGAACTCAACCTTATTGTCAAAGGTGATGTGGATGGTTCAGTCGAAGCACTCTCCGATTCTTTGATGAAATTGTCTACCGAAGAAATTCAGGTCAATGTCATTCACAAATCTGTAGGGCAAATTTCTGAGTCAGATGTATTGTTGGCTTCAGCCTCGGATGCAATCATCGTTGGTTTCCAAGTAAGACCATCACTCAATGCTAGAAAATTGGCAGAGAAAGAGGACATTGATATTCGTATGTATTCCATCATTTACGATGCCATCGAAGAAATCAAGTCGGCAATGGAAGGAATGCTCGAACCAACCATTGAAGAAAAGATTGTATGTAATGTGGAGGTTAGAGATGTCTTCAAGATTAGTAAGGTCGGAACGGTTGCAGGTTGCTATGTTCAAGATGGTAAGGTGCATCGAAATACCAGAGTTCGACTCGTTCGTGATGGCATAGTTGTCTTTACAGGTGAAATCTCAGGACTCAAGCGTTTCAAAGATGATGTCAAAGAGGTCAGTACAAGTATGGAATGTGGTATTTCCATTAAAAACTACAACGACATCAAAGTTGGTGACATCATTGAGGGCTACGAAGAGATTGAAATCAAACGTACACTTAAATAGATAAGAATATAAAAACTTAAATTATTACAAGACAATTAAAAGGTGGAAACAGTGATGTTTCCACCTTTTTTATTTTTGGACGGAACGTTTGGGGGCTTCGTTTGAAGTTGTGTCCCCGCTATCCGCTCCTATGGTGGTCTCTCCAAGACAAGGCAGGCCTTGTCTTTACATTCTCACCATATCCACTACTATCGGGCGTAATATCGCATATTTTAGTCCTTCGTCTTATTGGCTCGTGTCATTTCCCGTTTACCAGGTGGACCAGCTATGGAGTCAATCAAGAATCCCACACTTTTGAGCGCACGTTTGACAGCTCCCTTGGCACAATAGGTCGTCAATGTACTTCCATTGGAACGCATAGACTGATACATTTTTGCAAAGATTTCAGGCGTCCACAATTCTTCCTGAGCATTGGGGGCAAAAGCGTCATAATAGACGACATCAAAGCTTGATTCAAATTGGCACTCCTCTAAATTTTGTTCCAATTTTGTTAAAGTAAATCCTTCCTTTAAAGCGACGGACACATTCCAGTTTGCCAGATGCAATTGTTCAAAAAATAGCTTATCTGTTTCATTGCATTTCAGTTCAGCACAATAATTCAAGTTTTGCCACATTTGAACGGGCTGTGTTTCAACTGCGGTATATTCTACTTGTATGTTTTTCTCTTTGCAATATAAATAAGTCAAAAAAGCATTGAGTCCTGTGCCAAATCCCATTTCAAAAAGACATAATTTTTTTTGTTCAGGATGAGTTTGTACAAAATGTTCCAAGCCCGCTTTGATAAATACATGCATTGACTCTTGAATGGCACCATATTTTGAATGATAGCTGACACCATATTTTGCAGAATAAATGGAATGCGAACCATCTTGTGTTTCTATTATTTTATTTTTCAAAGCAAATAATTTAGTTTTTTTTAATTGTATTTGTATCTCTATGGGTTTATACTGTTGAAAATAGGACGCCTCAATGTTTTTGCTCTTTGCATAAGTTTTTGTAATTTACAAAATATTAATTTCAGAAAAAATTTTTGAATTATGTTATATTTACTCATTTGTTTTTTTTCAATTATTACTATGGCATCGGAATCACTTAATAAATCAGACCAAGCCCAAATAATGAAAACAATGGAGCAACAAGAAAACTGTTGGAACAAAGGGGATATAGATTGTTTTATGGAGGGTTATTGGGAATCTGAACAAATGCGGTTTATTGGGAAAAATGGAGTGACCTATGGTTGGCAAGCTACCTTAGACAGATACAAAAAAAGTTATCCCAACAAAGCAGCTATGGGCATACTAGGCTTTGATATTATCAGTTTAGAGAAATTGTCAAAGAAAAAAGCCTTAATGATTGGTAAGTGGCACTTAGAGCGAAACGAGCAAGAAAACTTAGAGGGACACTTTAGTCTAATTTGGGAGAAAATAAACAAAGAATGGGTCATTATAGTAGACCATTCAAGTTGAATATTTGATAAAATGAAAAACATAAAAAAAAGTCAGCTAAATTATTTAGTTGACTTTTTTATTTATGAATTATTAATCGGCATACAAAGCACTTTTTCTAAAATGCTTGACCAACAAATAGTAGAAAATAGCTCTATATTTGTTGCGATTAGAACGACCAATTTTTTCAATCACTGCATCAATTCCTTTATCAAGTTTAGGACCCTCTTCTAAACCAAGTTTCTTGATTAAGAAATTATCCTTTACTCTTTGCATTTCAGTTTTATCAGAACTAGAAACCTTTGCAGCATCTTTTTTATAAATAGATGGTCCTAAGCCTTTGGTAATTTTAATCAATAAAGCCTCATCAATTGACTTCATACCAATTTTGCCGGTCATTTCACTTTTGTAAAGTTCAATGGCTTCATCAAATTTGCTCATAATAAGTAAATGTTTAGAATTAGATAATACCAGCATCTATTTTAATTTTTAATTGAGCGTGTTTAGATGCTGATTGTGGAAAGTAAAAGTTTTTAGATTAGCTTTAAAACAAATTTTTATACAATATAGACCTTTTTTTTAAATATGCAAAACATTATCTTTTTAAATACGATCTAATGAAAGTAAAAAGAACAAAAACGATTGTTTTAAACTCTAATAAGTTATTTTTGCACGCTTAAACAAATTTATGGCAGAGCATAGAAAAGCAAAGGCGAATTTAGGAACAGACCCAATTGGACAATTACTTAGGGAACAATCAATACCAGCAGCAGTTGGTATTTTATCCATTATTATTTATCAAATAATAGATACCATTTTTGTAGGCAATTGGGTAGGTACAAATGCCATAGGTGCCATCACTGTTGTATTGCCCATTACTTTTTTAATTTCCTCGGTTGGAATGGCATTGGGGGTTGGGGGATCTTCGGTCATATCGCGTGCACTCGGAAGTGACAATACTCCCAAAGCTTGGTTAACTTTCGGGAATCTCATTAGTCTTACCTTTGTCTTTTCAATATGTACCGTAACTTTTGGGTATATTTTTGCTGAGCCTCTATTGAAGTTGTTTGGTGGCAAAGGAGCCATTTTTGAATTGGCATATGATTACTATATGATATTGCTGACAACCCTACCTTTTCTAGCTTGGGCAATGATGTCTAACAATATTATTAGAGCTGAAGGAGAAGCCAAAACAGCTATGGTGACCCTCATTATTCCTGGTGTGGTCAACATCATCTTAGATGCCTTGTTTATAGTAGGATTAGGTTGGGGAATCAAAGGGGCTGCTTTAGCAACTGCCATTTCCTACTTTTGTTGTGGAGCCTTTACTTTTTGGTATTTTACATCTGGCCGTAGTAGTATCAGAATTTTAGCCAAAAACTTTAAATTAAATTTTGCCATTGTTCGAGAAACCATTGCCATTGGAACGACAACCTTTGTTAGACAAGGTACATCAAGTTTATTGTCAATTGTTGTGAACAATACTTTATTTGCTTATAGTGGTGAATTAGGTATTGCGATGTATGGTATCATCAGTCGAATGATGCTGTTTGTCTTTTTTCCTGTATTTGGTTTGGTACAGGGATCACTACCCATTATTGGATTTAATTATGGGGCAAAACAGTTGTCGAGGGTTAAAGAAACACTTTCTATGGCAATAAAATATGGAACAGCTATTTGCCTATTTATTTTCTTATTTATATTCTTGTGCTCAGATCAAATAATTAGAGTATTTACCAATGACCCACAACTACTAAATATGGGAGGACCAGCACTTCGAATGGTCTTTTTAGCAGCTCCCATCATTGGAATACAAGCTTTGGGGGCAGCTTACTTTCAAGCCATTGGTAAAGCACTTCCTGCTCTCTTACTCACTTTGAGTCGTCAGGGTTTTTTCTTAATTCCTCTTATACTGATTTTGCCTTTGTATCTTAAAGTTTTGGGCGTTTGGTATGCTTTTCCCATATCTGATACCTTGTCTATGTTGGTAACGCTCGCATTTTTATATCCACAATGGAAAAAATTGAGTCAGTTACAAGAGGAGATATGATTGTCTATATAAGCTATATATGTGTTTTTATTCTAAAGTGTGATAACATTTTGGTAAATTGGAAATAAATATTTGTGGGATTACTTAAAAGGTAGGAATTAACTTGCTTACAACAGCACAATTGACACAAATATGTATGTTACATTTAATGCCCAAAATGTCATATTTGAAAGGATTGTAGAGACTTTTTCTTATTTGTCTCACAATAATATGATACAACTTCCTTTAACATTGGGAAACGGATATATACAGTCATATGCTCTTTCTGATAAGTTTGTAATCTTATTATTAGACTGTACCGTCAAACAATCTGTGGAATTTATTTTAAGTTCCAATAGTATGTTTATGGTATTAGAGGATGCTTCTAAAAACCTGGAAGGCATTCAGATAGAAATAGGTGGAGATAAGAAGCCCCTTAACAATTTGCTTTGTTTTGAAAATCAGAAAACAAAATTATTTATACCTAAAAATACTTATTGTCGATATTGGTTGGTACAAATAAAACTGAAAAACTTACAAGAACATTTAAAAGGAGCTGTTATAGATTTTGGCAGAGGTTTTTTGCTCAATACCTATAGGCTTAAAAACATAGGAGAAAAGCTGAAACAAATTGTAGAAAAAACCAATGCTGATGAACAGTATGTACAATTTCAAGTATTGGCACAGATGTATCAGTTTTTGGCTCAAATGCATATAGGCAATACAGATGAAGAATTAACAACAAAACACAAGCCTATTGATAAAGAGGAACCGATAGGTGTTTATAAAGCCCAACAGTACATTGACCAACATTTGAATGCTTTGCCAACCATTAAGGAACTTGCCAAATTTGTTGGCTTTAGTGAAAGCAAACTCAAGCGAAATTTTAAGCATACATTTGGCAAAAGCATACACCGATATGGGCAATACAAACGTATGAAGAAAGCCCAAAAAATACTAGAAACCAAAGATTACAATATCAGTGAAATAGCTTATGAGGTGGGGTATAGCAATGTGTCGCACTTTTCCAATGCCTTCAAAAAACACTTTGGTCAAACGCCAAGTCAGTACTTAAAAAATATCAAATAGATGCCTGTGTTTTGCCCATTATTTTAGATACATAAAAGAAGTTCCACAACATTGTAATTGGAATGACCATAAAGGGATAAACTGCTTTGGGGAAGTCGAGTAGAAAGTCATAAATATTGAGACAGACAATGCCCAATAACATAGAAGAAAGGTAGACTCCATAATAAGCAAACAATTTCTTAAGCGTTCTCTTACTTGCAAAAGTGTATTTGCTGTTTAAATAAAACGACAAAGCAATGGAACAAACAGACACACCCACATAAGTCAAAGTAAGCGGGGTATCAAAAAAGTGCAACAAGACAAAATTGCTACTCAAGCTAAAAGTCGCACAAACCACACCGACACTGGCAAACTTTGAAAAACGCAAAATTAGTTTTCGATACATCATAATTGTGCTTAGTAATGACTTAATAATTGCTTTTCTTTTTTGCTAAATAGATACAAATGGACGGTTTGCTCCTCATCTGTTTGATTCAATTTTTGTATATCATACAAATGCTTGAAATAGGGTTTGTAAGTTTGTTGAAATAGGTGGTCAAAAGAGGTCGCAATGTAAAAATTACTGGCTTGTTCTTTTTGGGCAATGAATTTCAAGAATGCTTCTAAATCGCTTAGTCTAGGGGTATAATTGGCAATCTTGGTTTTGTGTTTGAGTTGCTTGCGTTTGAGTTCGGGAGTGACTTGAGCAGCCAGTATGTTGAGTTGGTATTTATTGGCTTTGTTTTTTAGTTTGCTAGCTCTCTTTAAGAAATAATTGTTGATGTTGTGTTTGTTTAGATAGTAGGTGAATGTACGTGCGTCCATTACATTGTGTAAAAGAATTGTAGGGGCCGCTAGTATTTCTTGATAATCGGACAAGAGTTGAGCAGTATTGGATAAGTTATAAGTATTGGACTGATAAAAATTATAGTACAAGCCACTTTCTCTTTTGCCAATTGTAAGGTTGTGACTTAGTTTTTCTTGGATATTGTTTAGCTCCAATAAACAAGTACTTATTGAATAAATAAAAACTCCCAATACTAGGCTGTATTGAATCATTTGTTGTTTTTTGAGGATGGATAGTAGAGTGGCTATAGGAATAGCCAATAATAGGGCATAGATAGGGGCAAGTACCACAAATGTTCGTTGAAAAGGCATCCCATTTCGCAAAAAGGAACAGATAAAAGGAGTCAAAAACAAAAAGAGCAATACGCCCCATAAACTTAAAAATTTGGATTTTTTTAAGTTGAAAAAAGCACAAGCCAATCCAAGTAAAAACAAGACGAATAGTACACTTCTTGCCGACAACATATAAGTCATAATTTCTGGAAAACGCACCGTCCAGACAAAGAAACGGTCGCTAGGAGAGGTCTGTACCGTCTTACAGTTGAGTAAGGTATCAGCTACAGGAATATAAGCCACAACAGCCAAGGCAATGGACAAGACGATTCCCAATGCAATCCAAATGGGGGGCTTTTGCCAATTAGCCAAACTGTTAAGTTTGATTTGTTTGTTTTTA
>JAHDIA010000787.1 GCA_020631035.1 Chitinophagales bacterium
CCCAAAAATTACCTATTTTATTCAGAATCAATTACATTTACGGGGCAAATAAGCTTGGAATTGGACAAAAATTCCATAGTTGAGGAAATGAAAGAAGACTTAACTAGGCTGAGTACAGGAAATATATTGTGTTTAAAACACATATTTTTTAATATATATATCAAAAGATGTCTTTTGTATGAAAAGACATTGGATGGCTTCATAATATAATATAGAGGTTGCGACGACAATCAAAAACCTCGTTTACATTACAACACACTTATTGGACGCCCCTCCAATGCTGCTCCAACATGGAGTCTTTTGACTGTATCACCATATATATAGGTAGAGATGGTATTTCTATATATATATGGTAAGCTAACTCACCTTATCAAGACTTATCTCTTTTAATTATTTCAACATTACTTATTTATTTATAATATATGCAAACAACATCTGCAGCAATATCTGAAAAGGCTGCTGACAATATTAGAGTATTGGCAGCTGCAATGGTTGAGAAAGCACAATCTGGCCATCCTGGGGGACCTATGGGTGGAGCTGACTTTGTTCACATTTTGTATTCGGAGTTTTTAAATTACGATCCCGATCATATGAGTTGGTTCGCCAGAGATCGTTTCTTCTTGGATGCAGGACATATGTCGGCCATGTTATATGGTGTACAAACCTTATTGGGTAATTATAGTCTTGAAGACATCGAGAATTTTAGACAGTGGGGTAGTCCAACACCTGGACACCCTGAAGTAGATGTTGCTAGAGGAATCGAAAATACTTCTGGTCCTTTGGGATTGGGACATGCTTTTGGAGTCGGTGCTGCCATAGCCGAAAGATTTTTGGCAGAGCGTTTTGGAAAAGTGGTCGAACACAAGACCTATATATATATATCCGATGGGGGAGTGCAAGAAGAAATCTCTCAAGGTGTCGGACGTATTGCGGGTTATCTCGGATTGGGCAATGTGATTATGTTTTACGATGCCAACGATATTCAACTCTCAACCGAGGTCGATGCTGTAACAAGTGAGGACACCGCCAAAAAATATGAATCGTGGAATTGGCATGTTGTTACCATCAAGGGCAACGACCACAATGAAATCAGAAAAGCCATTCAAGCTGGGATAGACGAAAGCGATCGCCCAACTTTAATCATTGGTAAAACTTTGATGGGCAAAGGGGTTGTTGGTGACGATGGTAAATCTTACGAAGGCAAGGTCGAACTACATGGCAAGCCTTTGGGCAAAAGCAAAGGTTCATACGAAAAAACCGTCAAAGCTTTGGGAGGCGATCCAAACAATCCTTTCCAAGTATTTCCAGAGGTTGCTGAGTACTACGAAGAAATATTAAATCAAAAAAGAATTGCCGCTCAAGCTCGTAAAAGAGATTTTGCCGATTGGGCAGATGCCAATAAAAAAGCTGCAAAAAAATTAACTGAGTTTATAGCTCGTGAGTTGCCCAATATCAATTGGGAGCAAATTGAGCAAAAGCCAAACAGTGCCACCCGTAATGCATCGGGTACCGTTTTGGCGCACTTGGCAGATACAGTCGAAAATATGATTGTGGCTTCTGCCGATTTGTGCAACAGTGATAAAACAGAAGCATTCCTTAAAAAAACAACCGCATTTAAAAAAGGAGATTTTTCGGGAGCTTTCTTACAAGCGGGTGTTGCCGAATTGAGTATGGCGGCATTGGCAACAGGTATGGCATTGCACGGAGGAGTGATTCCTGTCTGTGCAACTTTCTTTGCCTTTTCCGATTATATGAAACCCGCCATCAGAGTAGCAGCTTTGATGGAACAGCCCGTTATCTTTATTTGGACCCACGATGCGTTTAGGGTAGGGGAGGACGGACCAACCCACCAACCTGTCGAACAAGAAGCCCAATTGCGTTTGTTGGAAAAACTAAAAAATCATTCGGGCGAAAATAGTTTCTTGGCACTGCGTCCCGCCGATGCTTTGGAAACTTCGGTTTGTTGGAAGCTGGCTTTGGAAAATGATCGAACGCCAAGCGGTTTGATTTTATCACGTCAAAATGTAAACGATTTACCTGCGGCCCAAAATAGATTTAAAGAAGCCTTGGGTGCAGAAAAGGGAGCTTACATTGTAGAAGACTGTAAAGGCAAACCCGATGTGATTTTGATTGCCAATGGTTCGGAGGTTTCGACCTTGGTTGAAGGGGCAGCATTGTTGCGTTCCAAAAAGAAAAATTTAAAAATAAGAATTGTCTCGGTTCCGTCAGAGGGATTGTTCCGAGCGCAACCCATCGAATACCAATGGCAGTTGTTGCCGTCGCACATTCCAACTTTTGGTTTGACGGCTGGATTGCCTGTCACTTTGCAAGGACTGGTTGGTCCGTTTGGCAAGGTATGGGGATTGGATCATTTTGGGCATTCGGCACCTTATAAGGTCTTGGATGAAAAATTTGGTTTTACCGCCCAGAATGTTTGCGATCAGGTGTTGGAGATGGTTTAGGGAAATTAAAAATTCAAGATTAAAAATTTAAGATTCAATTTTGAATTTTAAGTTTTCAATTAATTTGCAACGTTCGTGGTTCTTGGCTGCGTTATGGTCTGGTTAACCAACGCATGTTTTGGGCTGCGTCTTAGAGTGCATCCACCCGCTCATCCGACGCCATTT
>JAHDIA010000788.1 GCA_020631035.1 Chitinophagales bacterium
GGAATTTTTCAAACGATGGTTTCTCCCGAAATGTCGGACCATCATATTCGCCATGGAGTCCGATCAGAAAAACTTTGGGAAAAGCTATCCTACTACGGCGAGGAGTTATTCTAATCTGGCGACCGTCTATTATGAATTAGAGGAGTATAGAAGTGCTAATCCTTATTTTCAAGAGAAAATTCACGAATTTTCTCCTTTTAAATTTAAAAGCGTCGGATGTTGCGGGTGGATGAACGCTTGTACGAAGTATGAAGTATGCAAAGCCTGCCCCATACTTTGATATGGGGGTTAACCAGAGTACACCTAGCCTCGGAGTGGGTGGCGTTGCACCATAATTTGCTAACCCTTGATTTGCATTCCACTTTGCCACCAAGAAATCCTACAAATCAAGCACATCAGGGTTCAAGACAAAATACCATTGTCTGAACCTTGATGGATAGGATTAACATGATTAACTTGATTTGCAAACCAGATTGCCACATTCCACTATGCATCAAGTAATCCTACAAATCAAGATAATCATGGTTCAAGACAATATTAAAAGATGCGAGGCATTTTAAAAATGCCAGGCATCAAAAAAATCAAAGTTCAAGACAAAAAAACACTATGGAACTAACAAGAATAGCACAAAAACACAACTACCAATTCCCTCCATTTTTTAAGAGGCTTTGGGAAGATGGAATGCTGGATTGGTACAAGGGATGGAATCAGTCTTGGAGCAAAAAGCAAAGTTGGTATACCAGCATTTACCCAAGTATTAAAGACGCACCGCCTGCTTTATTGCATACAGGAGGATTTGATTTTGAAATGCTCTCGGCAGAGAGTATTTTAAACTATGAATGGGATGAGTGGTGGGATACCAAACATCAATTTATTCCCTTTGCTCGAAATAGGGCGGGCGATGTATATGCCATTTATGCCAACATACAAATCGAAGAAGAAAATCCCATCGTCCTCATCTGGCACGATGATGAAAATGCCCAAATATTGGCAAAGAATTTTGAGGATTTTATTTTTCGGAAAATGGTGGAACGAGTGTGCGAAATCCAAACAGAGGAAATCGAACGGAGTTTTGAGGGACAAAACACCCTTTTCCAAAAATGCATCTTGGCAGATTTAAAAAGCATTTGCCCCTACCTAAAAAAATCCTACCAAAACATTCTGACAGAACTATACAATCGCTCATTTAAGGCAATCGAAAAGGTGATTTCTATAGATGAAATGAATGCCATTTTTAAACAAAGCATTCATTTCGATTTAATGGATACCGAGTTTGTATATGTAAAAGATGCGTAGCATTGTCATTTTTTTTATGGGCGACTCTCCCCGTTTCAGACCAGCTTTGTCTGGTATCTTTGCATGTTTTGTGGGTACAGCACATTTATCCTTCGCCATACGCCACGCTTCGATAAATGAAACCTCTAACACATTATATCATACAATGTCTTTATATTTGTATCATTATCTAATTAAAAAACATCACTTATGTCAACACAAGAAATTGCAAACAAATGGGCAGAATACTGTCGCACTGGTCAATGGGATAAAGCACAAGCAGAATTATATGCTGACAATTGTGTTAGTATAGAAATGGAAGGTGCGCAAGGATTCCCACCAAAAGTAGAGGGTATGGATGCCATCAAAGCAAAAGGCGAACACTGGAATCAAATGGTGGAAGAATTTCACGGGGTAGAAATCGAAGGGCCAATCGTGGCGGGCAATCATTTTACCGCTTCTATGAAAATGGACATCACCATCAAAGGAGAAAAAAGAAAAGTGGATGAAGAACTTGCCATATTCAAAGTAGAAAATGGTAAAATTGTTTCTGAACAGTTCTTTTATCCTGTGTAAGAACCTACCTAAAAACAAGTTTAAAACAGCACGAATGCTCATCGGAAAGTATTTGTGCTGTTTTGGATTTGGGATGTGTACACAATAAACTTGTAATGAAGCCCTTCGACAAAGCCTAACGCACCGAAAACACCGCCCAAACAGGCAAATGGTCCGAAATATTCCTCGCCTCCTCCAAAGTCATATAATCCCGTACAAAATCCACTACCCCAGCCTCTCGAAGACGGAAAGCCTCTTTTTCCAATAAGATATTGTCATATGCTTGAGAAAGATAGGATTCATCCTTTACTTTGCGTCTCAAAGAAGTTTTAGATTCAATAATGGCTTCATAACCATAGGCAAACAATGGGTCGAATGCCTCATCTCTCGCATCGAGATTGAAGTCGCCCAAAAAGATCATATCCGCTTCTTCGTAATGTTCGTGTATGGGAACGAGTTCGTAGATTTCCCGTTCGGGATTTTTGCTGGTGGGAACAGCGTGGAAATTGCTCAATAAAATGGTCTTAGATTTGCGCCCTCTGGTTTTGAAATAGCCCATATAAGGTTCACGCGCCAACTTATCGGCTAGGGGCTGAAAAAGTTTGGGTGGCTGAATGGAACGTACCTTATTGGTTTTCCACAAAAAAGCGTAGCGTTCACTCCCTGCCCCCGTCGTTGGGTCGCTAAGTGCATAGGACCATTTTGCCCCTCGTCGGTTCAGTTCCTCCACCAATTGCGCAACGGCTCTCGAACCATAAAAACTACTGACGACTTCTTGGAGTGCCACAATGTCAAA